>CACNVV010000003.1:40000-81277 GCA_902624015.1 uncultured Pelagibacteraceae bacterium | reverse complement strand
TACTTTAAAAAACGACTTAATCGTAAAAGTAAATTGAAAAAAACTTTAAATATAATCACGGAGGTATAACATACGAATCATGGATACAGTTTTATTAATTATTTTAGTTTTATTATTCGGAGTGGCTTTAGCTATTCTATATTTAAATTTGAAATCTAAACCTAAAGAAGAAAACGAAAATAAAGAGGCTGAAGAAATAGCTAATTTAAAATCAGAAATTTCGAGCTTGAAAGATACCTTAAATACAACGATCAATAGCTCACTTGGTGCAATGTCGACTTCATTTAATAATCTATCAACAGGGGTTACTAAAGATATGACTGAAACTTTAACCAAGGTAGAGGAAAAGGTTGGAAATTTTAATCAACAAGTTCAACTTTTAAATCAAAGCCAAGAGGGGATAACTAAAATTTTAGCTGGAGTTAAAAAATATGGAACGCTTGCAGAATTTAGCCTAGACGCTCTTATTAAAGATTTACTGCCAGCTTCTCAATTCATGACGAATGTAAAAATGAAGGAAGATACAAGTGAAAATGTGGAATTTGCAATAAAGCTTCAAGGAGATGTTCTGGTTCCTGTCGATAGTCATTTTCCAGTAGAAAAATTCAAAGCAATTACCGATGGTCATGACGCGGAAGACAAAAAGGCTGTTGTAGATGCTAGAGCAAAATTAGCCTCAGCGTTTAAAGCAAAAGCTAAAAGTGTTAATGAAAAATATATTGTTCCACCAAAAACTACTGATTTTGCAATCGTATATGCTCCTACAGAAAGTTTATACAAAGAGTTAACTGAATACCAAGATCCAAGTACAAAAGAATTATTAACTCAAGAGTTAATGAAAAAATATAAAGTTGTAATATGTGGACCTAATACTCTTTCTGCCTACTTGCAATCTTTACACATGGGATTTCAATCATTGAAAGTGCAAAAAGGAGCAACAGAAATTTATAATCATTTGAAAACAATCAGTACAAGATTTTCTAAACATTTTGACAACATTATAGTTCTTAGAAAAAAATTAGAAGATGCTATGGGAGTTGTTGATAAATTTGGAACGGATGCAAGATCAATTTCAAGAACTTTAGAAAACATTAAAGATCCCGAACAGGTTGAGAAGGCTGTACAAACTGAAAACGTGGAAAAATTTGTTGAAAGAAACAGGCAGCTTAAAAATTAATTTTTTTTTTCTGTAATAACGTCTATAAGAAATCTCATGCAGTGGAATCAAAAATATGATTATCCAAAATCTTCTAGAGCAACAGTAGACGGAATTAGAAGGTATTTGTTGGGAGAAGCTAAACTTCCGTCAGTTACTAGTATTCTTGATCAAACTCGTTCTGAGGAAGATAAGGCAGCTCTTGCTAATTGGAGAGAAAGAACTGGACAAAAAGAAGCTGAAGCAATTACAAAAGCAGCAAGTAGCAGGGGATCTCAAATGCACAACTATTTAGAATCTTATTTACTTGGAAGAGAGAATTTAAGTTTTTTTGAAGATAACGAACAATACAAATTAATGGCTAAAGAAATTATAGAAAAAGGTTTAAAAAATAGATTGGATGAAATTTGGGGAGTTGAATGCACTCTTTATTACCCAGAGAAGTATGCAGGCACTGCTGATTGTGTTGGAGTTTATGAGGGAAAAGAAACAATAATTGATTTTAAACAAAGTAATAAACCCAAAAAGGCTGAGTATATCGACTCATGGCTTCTTCAAACAAGTGCATATTCATTAGCACACAACATTGTGTATAACTCTAATATCACTTCTTGTGTAATTTTGGTTTGCACAGTAGATAAATTATTCCAAGAGTTTAAAATTCAAGGCCATGATTTAATTGTTTATCAAAATTTATTTTTGGGAAGATTAAAAAAATTTAATGAGCTATCAAATTTAACTTAGAATTTAATGGATAAAATAGTAATTTACGATACAGAAACAACAAATAGCACAATTTGGGGCTCAATAATTGAAGTAGGTGCTGTAGTTGTCGATAAAAACTTAAAAGAAATTGGTAAGCTAAATATCCGTGGAAGAATGCCTGAAGGCGAGGTACCAAGTGCAAAGGCCTTATTAGTTAACTCAACAAGTATTGATTTACTTACCAAAGGCAATTACTCGCATTATGATTTTTTAGGAGCTGTAGAAAACTTCTTCTCAAAAGCTGCACCAGCATTGTTTATGGGTTGGAGTAATTTAAATTTTGATAGACGAATGTTTCATTTTAATTTTTTTAAAGGAAACAGATATCCATACATTACACATTCATCACCTAATAAAGAACACGATGGTTTACATGTTGCAAGAGTAGCTCAAACTTTAAATCCTGAAACATTGAAGACAGAATTAACAGATGCAGGTAATGAAAGTTTGGCTTTAGAGGGTTTAGCTAGACAACAGGGATTTGATACATCTCAACAACATACAGCTTATCATGATGCGTTTACAAGCTTGAAAATTCTGAGAATTATAAAAGACAAACATAAAGACAATTGGGAGAATTTTTTAAGCACATCGACAAAAAATAGCGTTGAAACTATTTTAAAAAGTGAGGGGATTTATTCAATCTTTGAAAATGTTAAAGGAAAAAATATGATGTATCTTGTTTCAACATTGCACCCAGATCATTGTTTCCATCCTTCATATGCATCTTGGGGGTATTTATTTGATTTAAGAAGAGATCCTGAGCCATTATTAAACTTGTCAATAAATGATCTTAAAGTCTACTTGAAAAAATTTAGCCCAAAAGCACTTAGAGTAATCAAAACAAATAAAGCCCCTGTTGTTTTAGATAAAAAGTTTGCATTAAAAGAGAAGGCATATACTGATTTAGATTTAGAAACCATTCAAAAAAGGGCAAAAATGGTTAGAAATAGTGAAAATTTTTGTAAAAATATTCAAATCATTAATAGAGAAGCAGCTGAAGAAAAAGCTCAAACTCAAACTCAAGAAGATTTATTACCAGAGGAAACTTTATATGAAAAATTTATTCCTAATAAAGATACCCAATTGTTTAAAACTTGGCATAGTTCTTCTTGGGAAGATAAATTAAGAATGCTAGATAAGTTTCAAGATAAAAGATGTAGTTGGTTTGGGCAAAAAATTATTTATCAAGAAGCACCACATATTTTGCCACCAGATTTATATAAAAATATAAAAAGTGAAATTGCTAGACGAATTTTAAGTAAAAATAGAGAAAAATGGCAAACCATAGGAATGGCTTATCAAGAAATTGATACCTTAAGAGATCAAGCATCAAATCGAGATGATGAAGAAGAACTAAAAAAATTAGATGAAATAAATGAATTTATTATGTCTATAGAAAAAAAATATGAAATTGCCTAGTTGACTTTAAGGCCCTAATTAATAGAAAGGATATATGCTTACAAATTTTAAAGACGAAGATTTTGATACTAAAATTAAAAATGAAGATGTTTCAGTAATTCAGTTTTCAGCTGAATGGTGTGGTCCATGTAAGGCACTAAAACCAGTAATGGATAAATTATCTGATGAATATAAAGATAAGGCTGGTTTTTATTATGCTGATGTTGAAGATGGTGGAATAAACACTGGAAGTGCAGCAGGGATCAGAGGTGTTCCAACAGTTATTATCTATAAAAAAGGTGTTGAAGTAGATAGAAAAGTTGGTGGAGTTCCCGAAAGTCACATGAAGGAATTTTTAGATAAAAATATCTAATTTAAATTTAGAACTTCACCCGCAAGATATAACGATCCAGTAATTAGGATTATATCGTTTTCTTTTAATGGGATTGATTTTATGGCTTCCTCTATACTTTGCTTATAATTTATATTTGAAAAGCTATTTAGCTTATCTTTAAGCTCTTTTCCTTTAATTGAATTAGGTTGATTAGGTATATCTATTGTAGTCAATGTAGCAATATCCTTAAAGAAACTCATATATTCATTATGATCTTTATTAGCCATCATTCCAAGAATGATATGTTTATTGCAATCTAAACTTTCTAGGTATTCATTCAAAACTTTTGCACCCAAAGGATTATGAGATCCATCAACAAAAAGTTTGTGACCTTTTACAAGCGCTTTAAGTTTTCCAGAATTAATTTCTTGTAGTCTTGCAATACTGTTTATTTTTAAAACACCTTTTTTTATGTGATCATCTTTAATATTTAAATCTTTTAAAGTTCTTAGAGTTGCAATTGCTGTTGAGACATTTTCTAATTGAAATTGACCTTTAACATTTGGAATAGGTAATTTTATTCCCCCAAGTTGATCTTCATAATAAAAGAAGTCATTTTCTTGCATTGTAAAACTATAATTTTCATTATGGAAAAACTTATTTGATCTATTATTTGATATTGTTTTTTTAATATTTTCTTTGATTTTATTAGTACTTTGTTTTGCAACTATAATATTTGAGTTTACAAGATTTGATGTTTTTTCAAAAATAATTTTTTCAACGGTTTGTTCATTTTCTGGCAACCAATCTAAATGATCAAGACCAATAGAAGTTACAATGCTAGCAAGGTTATTTTTTAAGATATTAGTAGCATCAAATCTAAAGAATAATCCACTTTCAATTAAATTGATATTATCTGGATATTGAGATGCTTTTAAAAAATATGCTGCAGTCAGTATTTCAAAAAAAGTAATTGGTTCACCATTATTAGCTTCTTCAATTTCTTCAAGTAAATTTGCCAAATCTTCATCGTTCAATTCTTCATTATTAAAAACAAACCTCTCATTAATACTTTTGATATGAGGACTAGTGTAGATATTACAATTAAAATTTGCTTCCTTTAAAATAGAAAACATTGCTTGGATAGTTGAGTACTTTCCATTAGTACCAACAATTGAAATTGCTTTGATTTTATCTTGAGGATTTCCTAATTTTTTGGAGAGACTTTGAATACGATCTAGACTTAAATCTATTTCTTTAGGATGCAGCTCTTGTAAGCGACTGATTATCTTCTGAAGTTTCATTTTGTTCAGCACTTATATCAGAGTTCTTCTTTAACAATATTGATAATAAAGTTCCTATTTTAGATGCAAGTTCTTTTCGCTCAACGATTAAATCAACAAAACCAGTTTTTTCAACATATTCACTTTTTTGAAAACCTTCAGGAAGTTCTTCTTTAACAGTTCCTTGAATTACTCGTGCACCTGCAAATGCAATTAAAGCTCCTGGTTCTGCAATATGAATATCACCTAACATAGCGTAGGATGCAGTAATACCTCCTGCTGTTGGATCAGTGATACAAACTAAATATGGAAGACCATTTTTCTTTAATTCATTAATTGCAAGAGTTGTTCTTGTCATTTGAGATAATGAAATTAAACTTTCCATCATTCTCATTCCCCCACCTGCACTAATACATAAAAAAGGTGTTTGATTTTCTATAGCATGTTGTATTCCATATAAAAAAGCCTCACCTTCTGCAGCAGCCATTGAAGCACCTAAGAAATCAAAATCTGAGGCCACGGCTGTAATTTTAATATTATTTATACTTCCAGAAGCAACCATCATCCCACATTCTAATCCTGTTTTTTTTCGAGCACTTTTTAATCTTTCTTTGTAAGGTTTAGAATCTGTCCAATTTAGTGGATCGTCTTTTGGTATTGGAGTTTTGAAAATCTCATAATTATTTTTTCCAAACAAAATATCAAATCTTTGATGTGGTTTTATTCTATGATGACGTTTACAATCTGGACATACCCACAAGTTTTCCTCTAAATCTTTTTTTAAAATTGGACCCTTGCAACAAGATGTCCAATCGCTTTTTGCAATATCTTCTTTTGTAGCTCTTTCACGTATAGCAGTTTTAATTTTCTCACCTGCTCTAATAATTTTAGTTATCCAGTTCATAGAATTTTGTTCTTTAATCTCTTAACGATATTAGTAACATTTGTGACAGCATTTTGTCTCTTTTCAATTGATTTAGAGATTTCCTTGCAAATTGCACTACCAACAACCAAACCATCAGCTTTTTTTAAAGATTTGATTGTTTTTTCTGTAATACCAAAGCCAATAACAACATTTTTCGATTTATTTTGTTTTTTTATTTTATTGTATTTTTCTAGTATTTTTTTTGGGGACACTTTAAGCTTTCCACCTGTAGTGGATAACATACTTATATAATAAATCATATCATGTGAATCTTTAATGATTTTTTTTAATCTTATCTTAGAAGTTGTTGGTGATACCAATTGAATAAAATTAATTCCTTTTTTTTTGCATTTTGATGCAAAATTTTTATTTTCGGGATAGGGTAAATCAACAACTATCAAACCATCAACATTTGATTTTTTACATTTTTCTAAAAATTTATTTTCATTATATTGATAGATCATGTTGTAATAGCCCATCAGTATAATTGGTTTATTTTTTTTTATTTTTTTAAAATTTTTTGCAATTGAAAATACATCATTAATTTTAATACCATTTTTAATTGCTCGGTATGCACTTGTTTGTATTTGTCCTCCATCAGCTATTGGAGTATTATGTGGAAAACCTAATTCACAAATATCTACGTAATTAGAAATTGATTTTAATATTTCTAAGGATTTTTTTTTAGTATTATCTCCAGCAACTGTATAAGTAAGTAATGCAGGCCTGTTTTCATTCTTAGCATTTGAGAACGCGTTGTTAATTAATGAACTCATTAATTTTTACCCAGTCTCTCTCTTAAAATATCTCTATCTTTTTTAGCATCTCCACAAGAGTTAACAATTATTATTGTATCTTTACTTAACTTTGGAGCAATTTTTATTGCTTCTGCAAACGCATGACTAGGTTCTAAACTTGGATTAAGTTTTTCAAATTTAGTTACCATTACATGTGCTTTAAGTGCCTCTTCATCAGTTGCATAAGTGTATCTTGCTCGTTTTGTATCTTTTAAAAAACAATGTATTGGACTTACGCCTGGATAATCCAATCCAGCACTAATTGATTCAGTGTTATTAATTTGGCCTTCATTGTTTTGACAAACATAAGAAGCTGCACCATGTAAAATTCCAATTTTGGCATTTCTACTTAAAGGAGCAGCATGGAGTTTTGATTTTTTAGGACCTCCAGCCTCTACACCAACTAATTCTATTTGTGATTTTTTAAAATCTATAAATTCACTCCAAAAACCATATGCTGAACTTCCACCACCTACACAATTAATTAATTTAATTTTTTTTGGAATTTTTTTGAATTCTTTTTTAATCTGTATTTTTAATTCTCTTGAAATTTGAGCTGTACTCCATCCACAAATTTTTACAAATATATTTGGACCTACTGTACTTCCAACGCACATATGTGTAGTGTCACAATTTGATACCCAATATCTCATACACTCACTAACTGCATCGACTAAGGTTTGACTGCCTGAATATACAGGAATTATTTCAGCACCATTTTTTCTCATAGCATCACAGTTTGGTTTTTGTCTCTTAATATCTTTTGCACCCATGAAAATTTTGCATTTAAGACCAAATTTCTTAGCAGCCATACTCAACATTTTACCTGCATAACCTGCGCCTGTGTCACCAACTATATATTTTTTCCCCATTGCTTTACAAATCAAAGCATGAACAGTTGCATTATATATTTTATGAGCACCACCATTTGCCTCAGATACAACTTTCGCCCATATTTGTGCACCATCTAAATGATCAGATAAATTTTCTAATTTTACGAATGATGTAGGTGATCCTATATAGTTCTTGAAATAATAATCTCTTTTTTTTATAAAATTTTTATTTTTCCTTAATTTTGAAAATTCTTTTGTTAAATCCTCAACAGGTTTTTTTAAAGTTTCAGGAATAAAACTTCCTCCAAATTTACCACCCCAAAAACCATAACGATCGTGTTGATCAATTAAAGGAATATTTTTTTTAAGTTTCATTTTTTATTTTAAATAAATTATTTAAAAAGATTTCTATTTTGGATATATCTTTTAATCCAGAAGTTTCCAGGCCTCCAGATAAATCTAAATAATTAGCAATTTTTTTATAATTTCTTAGATTATCATCGTATTTTATGTCACCAGCCAACATTAATTCTTTGTTGAGTTTAATATTTTTTATCAGATTATGGTTAAACCCCAGGCTTTTTTCATATCCTTTACTATCGAATAAATAAATATCTGTAACATCATAAAATGATTTGTAATTATCAACATCAGATTTTTCTTTTATCGTAATAGCAGTAATAATTTTTTTTTTATATTTTTGTTTTATAATTTTACTCTCACTTGGAGTACAGTCATACAATTGGTAATAATCAAAAGGTAAGCTTTTTAATTCTTCCAAAATTTCATAATTAGGTTTTACTAAAACAGCGACAAATTTAATTTTTTTTTTTTTAACGTTTAGCAATTTTGTTAGAGTATTAATTGAAACATATCGGGTACTCTTTGGGTAATTACATATAAAGCCAATAAATTTTGGAGGATGTGGGTGATTTATTATAAAATTTAAAGTATCAGGATCTTTAATCCCACAAATTTTACATCCTTTGATCATTTGTTAAGATGATCAAAGAGTCTTCTTATGTTATGCTTAATGCTACCTTTTGTAAGTGATCTTCCTATAACAATTCCAGAAACCTTGTTTTTAAAAGCATCTTTTGGCGTCATAATTCTCATTTGATCATTAGAACTGTCCCCAGGTAATCTTATTCCTGGAGTTATAATTAATAATTTTTTGTATTTTTTTCTAACCATTAAGGCTTCTTTTGCCGAACAAACTATTCCATCACAACCCGATTTGTTTATAAGATCAGCTTGTTTTAAAACTAATTGTTCTACTTTTTTTGTATGACCAATTTCTTTTAGGGATTTATTATTAAGACTTGTTAATACCGTAACACCTAGTATTTTTAAACCTTTATTTATTTTTTTTGAATTTTTCTTTACCGCTT
The DNA here is from genome assembly GCA_902624015.1 of uncultured Pelagibacteraceae bacterium. Classification (GTDB taxonomy): domain Bacteria; phylum Pseudomonadota; class Alphaproteobacteria; order Pelagibacterales; family Pelagibacteraceae; genus Pelagibacter. Next base: position 72,392 of record CACNVV010000003.1, on the reverse strand, counting down.
TTAACATCTCTAAGCCCCCATTAGCATGAACAGTAATATATTTACATTTTTTTAAATCTTTTAAACTTTCAATCGCTGATGTAGCTGTTTGTGGAATATCATTTATTTTTAAATCTAACCAAAAATCATTTTTTATATTTTCCAAGAATCTTCTGCCATTTCTAGAGTAAAAAAACTGAAGACCAAATTTTGGAATAATTTGAAATTTATTTGTTTTTGTATGGGCGATTATTTTTTTTATATTTTTTATGTTTGAATCATCACAAGCAACAAAAATTTTTCTATTCTTCATTGTTATTTAATTTTTTAAACAAATCTTTTGACATTTTAAAGTGAATAGTTTTCTTCTCTGGGGTATTTACTTTCTCTCCAGTTTTAGGGTTTCTCGATATTCTGGCTTTTTGAATATTTGTAGAAAATACTCCAAAACCCCTAAGCTCAACTCTATCTCCTCTTTTTAAAGCTCTTTTAATCTCATTCAATATTATATTTGTAAATTTTTCGAGATCTTTTTTTAAAAAATTTGGATAGTTACTTGATAGTTGTTTTAAAAGCTTTGATTTTACAATAGCCAATTTAAATCTTCTTAATTTATTTTTCTTCTTCTTTTTTTTTTAAATCCTCTGATAAAGATGAGAAGGGAAGATTTTTACCTGATCCTTCTGACCCATACTTTTCTAAGGCTTCTTTTTTTTCAATTTCTTCTAATAATTTAATACTCAATGTTACTTTGCGTTTATTTAAATCAAGATCAGCGATTGCACAGTCTAGTTTTTCACCACCTGTCCACCTACTAGGTCTAGCATCAGCGCTATTAATCGCAATTGCGGTTTTTTTAATTTGAAAATCCATATCACAACCCTCTGGCCTAACAATTAAACCTTTATTGTCAGTCGAAATAACTTTTACAGTTATTGTTTGATTTATTTTTTTGTCTCTAAACCAATCTAATGGGTCAGGTTGTGTTTGCTTTAAACCTACTCTAATTTTCTGTTCTGAAGATTTAATTTCTAATACTTTAACCTTAATTTTTGCACCTTTTTTATATTTAGCTAATTCTTCTTCACCATTATTCAGATATGTTAAATCGTTACAGTGTAAAAAAGCATCAATATCTAATTCATCTATTTTAACAAAAAGCGAATATTCATTTTTATTAACGATTTCACCTTCAACATTCGTACCAACCGGGAATTTGTCCTCAAAAATTTTAAATGGATTTTCTTGAGTTAGTCTATGCGAAATTGCTACTCTTCTTTTATTTTTGTCTATCTCGGTTATTACACAGTCAAGCTCATCACCTACTTTAAACATTTTCTTCGCTGATATATTTTTTTTTGTCCAGCTTAATTCACTTGAGTGTAGTAAAGTTGTTAAACCTGGTTCTAACTCACAAAATGCTCCAAAGTCCATTAATTTTACAACTTTAACCTTATATGTTTTGTTAAGTTCATAATTTTCAATGTGTTCAAATGGGTCAGGTGATAATTGTTTTACTGAGCATCCTACTTGTAATTTTTCTAGGTCGACACTAATTACCTTAAGGTCATGCTTTTCTCCTATATTAAAAACTTCATCAGGATGATTTATTCTTGAATAAGATATTTCCTGTAAATGAACTAAGACATCTAGTTCCCCATTAACATTGAAAAAACAGCCAAAAGAACTGTAGCCTTTTACTTCAGCACCTTTAATAATGTCACCAACTTTATATTTTTCAATTATTTTTGCTTTATCTTCTTTCTTAAAAGATGAAATTATCTCTCTTCTTGACACACATGCGTTTCCTCTTACTTTATCTAGTTTAATTAATGCAAATTTCTGTGGTTCGTTCATTAAATGAGATATATCTTTAAGAGGTTTATCGCTTATTTGTGAACCAGGTAAAAACATAAGTGATCCAGTTTCAATATGTTCAACAATGCACCCTCCTTTACATTTGGATGTAATTTTACCCATTATGGGTTCATTTTTTTCATATGCTTCAACTAATTTATCCCAACCCCTAATTTTTTGAGCTTTGCTTGCTGATACTAATACTTCACCGTTTTTATCCTCTATTTTTTCTAATAATACTGGAATAGTTTCACCAATTTTAATTTTTTCTGAAAGACCCATGCTTTTTAACTCATTAATATCTAAAACTGGCTCAGACTTTAATCCTTCAACAAAAAGGAAAACAAATTTATCTGTGATTTTATTTATTTTACCATCAATTATTTTACCTTCTTCAATTTGGATTTTAGATAGCTGACTGTTTAGTAATTTTTCGAATTCTTGTGATGCTGGGTTTGTTAAATCTTTATAAATTTCCATTAATTTTGCATTTCCCTGTCTATAATTTTTTTTATTTTTAAAAAACACGCTCTTTTAGATAACTTTGTAGTGTTAATCAATATAGAATCTTTCGTTTTCTTTAATGGAGAAATCTTTCGATTATAGTCATTTTTGTCTCTATTTTTAATGCTTTTTAGAACGTCATTGTAGGAAATTGACTTTTTAAGATTTCTCAATTCCTTATATCTTCTCATTGCTCTTGTTTTTGTGTTCGCTGTTATAAAGAATTTAAAGTCTGCATCAGGCACAATTTTGTATGTTATATCTCTACCATCAAGACAGGATCCGTTATATTTTTTAGGTGGATTATAGGCAAGTTTAGTTTGAAAAGTATGGATTAATTTCCTTATACTTTTATTTTTTGCAATTAAAGAGGCCTCTGTTCCAATTTCATCAGATAAAAGTTTTTTATTATTAAAATCTTTCAAAGTAAGTTTATTAATTTTTTTTTTAATAAATTTTAAATTAAATTTTTTTGGGAACATTATTTTGTATAAAGCAATTAAACGATATGCTTTACCAGTATCAACATAAATAAGATTATAATATTTTGATATTGCTTTAGCTAAAGTTCCTGCTCCTGCAGCAGCTGGAGAGTCTATGGCAATTTTTAATATATTTTTTCTTTTAATCATTTTTTAAATTTATTTATTATGTTTATAAAATTTGGAAATGAAGATTTGACTGAATCTTTATCATGTATTTTCCACTCACCTCCAAAAGATAGTGCTGCAACAACACTAGTCATAAAAACTCTATGATCTTTTAAAAAATTTTTGATTGTAATCTTATTTTTAATTTTTAATTCAGGATTTCCATAAATTTTAATTGATTGATTTGTTGAGCTAGTTTTAACTCCCATTTGTTTTAATATATATTCCGCCCATCTTAATCTAGGACTTTCTTTTTGGTTTAATTCGCCCAAATCTTTAAAGTATGATATCCCATTTGCTTTAGCAGCAACTAAAAAAATAACTAGAAATTCATCGATTGCACCACTATTTAAATTTGTAGGACAGTTTATTGGCTTTATCTTTTTTGGACTTGTGACTTTAATATCAGCAATTTTCTCTCCTTTATAAATTCTCTGATTTTTAAAAATAATATTTATACCCATCTTTCTAAGAATTATAATAATACCTGTTCTGGATGGATTTATATTTACATTCTTTATTAATAGTTCTGATTCACTTGATAACGCAGTTAAAACAATAAAAAAAGCACTCGAACTTATATCTGAAGGAATATTGTAATTTATTGGATTTATTTTTTTTACTTTATTTACTTTTATTATATCGTAATTTTTTTTTGCTTTTACTGTTAAAGGTAAATTTAAATATTTACATAATAATTCTGTATGATTTCTTGATTTTTTTGCTTTAATAATTGTAGTTCCATCTGTTCTCATAGCTCCAAATATTACTGCGCTTTTACATTGAGCTGAGCCTCTGTTTTCAAAATATTTAATTGGTTTTAAATTTTTTGATCCAGTCATTGTTAAAGGTAAATTTTTATTTTTATTTAATTTGAATCCAGCTCCAAATTCACTTAAGGGATCTGAAACTCTTTTAAAGTCTCTCTTAGATAAACTTTTGTCTCCAATTAATTTTATTTTATGTGAGGTATTAATGAGCAGGCCTAAAATTAGTCGACCAAGAGTTCCTGAATTTTCAGCATTAATAGTAATATTTTTTTTATATTCATAACCATCAACACCTTTGCCGTATATTATGCACTCATTACTTTTTAATTTTATTTTAATACCTAATTTTTTGACTGCTTTAATTGCAGCTAAAACATCCCCTGATAATAGCAAATTCTTTGCTTTTGAAACTCCATTTGCTAAAGATGAAAACAATACCCAACGGATACTAAGACTTTTGTCGCCACTTACAGAAATTCTTTTGTTAAATTTATTAATTTTTTTTTTAATAATAATTGAATTTGACATTTAAAATTAATTAAATTTAAAATTATCACCGAAATAGGCATTTTTAGCACTTATATTTTTCACTAAATTCGAGGGTGTATCTTGAGCAATAATTTTACCGTTACTTAGTATCATGGCAACATCAACACATGCAAGCAAATCTCTAGCCTGATGATCGCATATACATATAGTTATCTTATTTTCATGTTGCAAATTGACTATTATTTCTTGCAACATTTTAATTGTTAAAACATCTAAAGCTGCAAAACATTCGTCAAGTAGTAAAACCCTTGGATCACTTAGTAAAGATAAAGCAATTACTAATTTTTTCTTCTGTCCACCTGACAAGAATTTTGCTTTGATTTCTTTTAAATTGTCTAACTCAAATTTAGAAATCAAATAATTTATTCTTTCTGATCTATAATTTTTATTTTCTATTACAATTTCACTAATTGCTTTTAAATTATCATATAGCGAAAGGTCATTAAAAAAACCACCGTATTGTGGTACATAACCGACTTTAAATTTTTTTGTTCTAAAATAGATTGGATATTCAGTTACATTTTCACCATTTATTTTAATTTTTCCACTGTCTGGATTAATTAGACCAGTTATAAGATTAAATATAGTTGATTTTCCTACACCATTAGGACCAAGCATTCCAAAAATTTGACCTTCATTAATTTGAAAATTTATATTTTCTAATATTTGTCTTCTTCCATAAGAAAGAGATACATTTTCAAATTCTATAATAGGATTTAAATTTTTATAAGATTTTATTCGAAATTTTTTAATTATAGCCATTTTAATTTTTACTTTTGATATTTACTTTTTTTTCTTTTTCATACATAAATATTTTAGTGTCTTTCGTTTTGATATTGATTTCTACGACGTCAGCATTTAAAACATTTTTTAAATTTTTATAAATTACATTTCTAGAAATTATCATTGAATTTCTTTCTAAAGAAAAATCAAGATATTCGCTCTCAATTTCATTTTCAAGGTAATTGATTGTTACATTTTTTGAAAATATTGTATCATAATTATCTGAGTTATATTTACCGTAATCTGATTTAATTTCTATTTTTTCTAAATTATTCAATATAATTGTTGCTGTTACATTTGTTAAAAATATAATATTTGAATTTGCATAATCTATTTCACCCAATAAAGCATTAATTATATACTCATTACCATCAGTATCTTTTGTTGAATAATTAACATCTTTAATAATATTTGAATTATAAGGAATATTTTCATCTTCCACTCTTTGCTGTTTCATGGTTTCAACATTTTTAGTTTCTTTAAAAAAGTTTAAATTAAAAAAATATATTAAAGAAGCAATAAAAACAAAAATTAGAAAAATAATTCCGATTCTTTTATCAAACATTTAGGAGATATTTGATTGTAAAATTGAGTGAACATGTATCACTCCAATAGTAATTAATGGTTTTTTTTTAGTATTAACAACTAAAGAGGTAATTTTTTTATTATTCATTAAATTAAGCGCTTTAGCGGCTAATTCATTTTTGCCTATAGATATAGGGTTTTTTGTCATTATTTTTTTAACTTTTAATGTTTGAAAATTTGAATTTTTCTGACTAAATCTTCTAACTTGTCCATCAGTAATAATTCCAACAGTTTTTTTCTTGTTTCTAACTATTAGAATTCCTAATTTTTTTTCACTTAAAATTTTTAAAGCTTTACCCATAATCACATTTTCATCAACAAAAGGTATATTATTTCCAGTAATCATAATTTCTTCAACAGTTTTTAGTTGAGCGCCCAAACTTCCTGCTGGATGAAGTTTTTTAAAATCCATTTTATCAAACTTTTTATACTTCATACTTGCTATTGCTAAAGCATCTCCAAGTGCAAGCTGAGCAGTTGTGCTAGAAGTAGGCACTATTCCAGCTGCTTCATCGACCTTAGGCGTTAAAAGTTTTATATCTGAAGCTTTGTAAAGTATTGAATCTTTTTTTGAAACAATTCCAATTAACAATATTTTATTCCTTTTTGAGAATTGAATTATATTTTTTAATTCACTGGTTTCGCCCGAGTTACTAATTAGAATTAAAATATCTTTTTTGGAAATCATACCCAGATCTCCATGAGAAGCTTCACTTGCCGATAAAGAGAAAGAAGGTGTTCCGACAGATGCTAAAGTTGCAGCAATTTTTGATGCAATTAAACCACTTTTGCCAACCCCACATAATATTACTTTAGATTGACATTTTGCAATTTGTACAACAGCATCATTGAAAGAATTATTAATATTTTTTTTTAATTTCTGAAGAGCTTTTATTTCTAAATTTATTACGTCTTTAGCAGTAGTTATGAATTTTCTTTTAATCATTAATGTGACCAGATATCATCTTTGAATAAAGCTAGATCTAATTCAATTCTAGTTTGTATAAATTTAAGACAATCTTCATATAATTTAATTCTATTTTCTCTAACTAATATTTTTTCTAATTCTTGATGAATTTTATGAAGATATATTACATCATTTGCACAATATTTTAGTTGAGAAGGAGTTAGTTCACCACCAAAATCTGAACTTTGAAATTGTTTACTTATATCTATGTTTATAAATTCTTTTATTAAAACTTTTAATGAGTGATTATCAGAGTAAGATCGTGCTAATTTAGATGCTATTTTAGTATCAAGAATATTGTTTGTTTCTGTTTTTAAGTAATATTTAATATATGCTATATCAGCTCTACCATAATGAAAAATTTTAGTAATTTTCTTATCATTTAAAATTTTGACTAAATTTGGAGCATTATAATTTTGTCTATTGAGTTGAACTATATGTGCATCCGAGTTTCCCGAAGATATCTGTATTAAGCATAAAGGGTCTCTTCTGACATTAAGACCCATAAATTCTCCATCAACAGCTATTATATTGCCTAAATTCAAATCATCTGGTAGATCATTTTTGTGTAACTGAATTTTATTACTCATTTAAATATATATATATGAAAGCAAAAAATTGTCTAATTTTTGGTGGTAGTGGCCAAATTGGTAGAAACTTAATAAGAAAACTAACTAAGAATAATTTTAGGGTTACTGTCGTAACAAGAAATATTCATCAAAAAAGTTATATAATTAAAACACAGGCTAATGTTGGTTATATTGATATAGTTGAGGCAAATATTTTTGATGAGAAGAAGATTAGAAGTCTTTTTAAAAAGGCGGATATTTGTATAAACTTAATTGGTATTTTATTTGAACAAAAAAAAGGAAATACATTCAAAAATATACATACAGTTTTTCCATCACTTTTAGCAAAACTTTCTAAAGAATATAATTTAAATCATTTCATTCATTTATCCGCACTTGGAATAAATGATGCTAAAGACTCAAATTATGCCAAAAGTAAACTACAAGGAGAAGTTGAGGTTTTAAAAAACTTTCCACTAGCTACAATTTTGAGACCTTCAGTTGTTTATTCAGTAGATGATAATTTTACAACCAGTTTCATGACTCTGCTTAACAGGCTTCCTTTATTTCCTATTTATTATAATGGAAACACAAAGTTTACCCCAATTCACTGTTCAGACTTAACAGATACAATTCATCATGTTATTTCAAAAAATATTTATTCCAAAATAATTGAATGTGTAGGACCTGAAATAATTTCATTTAAAGAAATACTTCAAAGATTATTAAATCTAATTTCAAAAAAAAGAATTTTGCTACCACTTCCTTTACCTTTGGCTGAAATTTCTACAAAATTATTACAAATTATGCCAAAACCTATTATTACTCTAGATCAATTAAGGCTCTTAAAATACGACAATGTAATATCAGGAAAGTACAAAACTAATTCAGATATAGGTTCTCCAAGCTTAAGATACTTTGATGATGAGGTAAAAAAATATTGTTATATGTGGAGAGATGGCGGACAGTTTTCAACAGAAAAATATACTTCAAATTAAGTTTTACTTACTATTAATTCTTAGATTAAACTGAACTAATTTTTTTTTCAATAAACTCGGCAACTTCTTCTTTTTCATGCACCTCCTCTTTTTTACCTTTTGGTTGGTAAGCATAAAGTAGATGTAGTTTACAATACGAAAAGTCTTTTAATGATGATCTTCCACAAAAGTAAAATGATTTTTCATTAGGATGACCTATTGGCCATTTACAAGAATTTTCATCTAGTTGCTCTAATTGTTTTGGATTTTCAGGCTCGAAGTCCCTCTCAATAATTAATGATTTAAATTTACTTTTTCTTAATTTTCTGCCTTTAAAACTTTTTTGTTCTAAAGAGTTTTCAAAACTTTGGTTTGACGTTGCAGTTCTTGTTTTTATTTTTGCTGATAAGTTCAATCTATGTGCTTTTCCGATTACAGCGTTTCGACTGATGCCACCAATGATTTCGGCTATTTGACTTGCAGTACTTCCTTTACCCCAAAGTTCTTTTAGTTTTGCAACTTTTTCATCTGTCCAGCCCATATATCAATATCTTGTATGTATTTTTTTAAATATAACAATATAATGATATAGTATTAAATTAAACAATCAAAAATCATGAGTTATCAACAAAAATAAAAGAAATATAGTTAAAATGTATTTTCAATCATAACTTGTATCTAATAATTAAAATTTATAAAAACAATCTAAATTTATGAGCTATTTAACAAAAAATTATAATAGAAAAAAAATTTCCTTTAATTACGGCAAAGGAAGTTATTTATATTCAACTGATAAAAAAAAATATTTAGATTTTGTACAAGGAATAGCAGTCAATTCCCTAGGTCATGCACACCCTAAATTAGTAGAGGCTGTAAATAATCAATCAAAAAAGTTATGGCACGTTTCTAATGCTTTTCAAATTCCTGAGGGAGAAAAGTTAGCCAAAAAATTGTGTAAGAATACTTTTGCTGACTATGTTATGTTTCAAAATAGTGGAGCTGAGGCAACAGAGGCTGCAATCAAAGTCGCCAGAAGATATTATTATTCGATAGGCAAGCCTAATAAAAATAGAGTCTTATGCATTAAAAATTCATTTCATGGAAGAACTTTAGGTGCAATTTTTGCGAGTGGATCAAAAAAAATGACTGAGGGATTTGGACCAAAAGTAGGAGGATTTGATCATTTCGTTTTTGGAGATCACAATTCTTTAAAAAAAAAAATAAATAAAAATACGGCAGCAATTATGGTTGAAACAATCATGGGTGAGGGTGGTATTAAAGTGATTCCAGATTGGTGCTTAAAAGAATTAAGAACATTATGTAATAAGAAAAAAATATTATTAATTCTTGACGAAGTTCAATGTGGAATAGGAAGATCTGGTGATTTCTTTGCTTTTGAAAAATCTAAAGTAAAACCTGATATTGTACCAATTGCAAAAGGAATAGGTGGAGGATTTCCTATTGGAGCAGTTTTAATGAATAAAAAAGTTGCGTCTAGTATGATACCAGGTACTCATGGATCAACATTTGGAGGAAATCCATTAGCCATGTCTGTTGGAAATACCGTAATGGATATTATATCAAATAAGAAATTTTTAAATAATGTAAAAAGTTTATCAAAATATTTTCTGTTTAAACTAAATAAAATTCAACAGAAGTATCCAAATGTAATTAAACAAATTAGAGGAAGAGGTTTTTTGATTGGTATACAGTTATATAAAGATCAAACTGAATTTATTAAAAAATTAATGGATAATCAGCTATTGACCATCCGAGCAGCAGAAAATGTTGTTCGTATTTTACCTCCATTAAATGTAAAAAAAAATGAAATAGATTTAGCAATAAAAATTATTGAAAAAGTCTGTTCGAAGATAAAATAATATGAAACATTTCATTAATTTAAAAGATATACCTGCAAAAGATCTAAGAAATATCATTATTGATGCTAAGAAAAGAAAAAGTTTAAGAAAAAAACTAAACACTCTTGAAGTTGATAAAGGAGCACCTCTTAAAGGTAAGATTTTGATTCAAATGTTTGAAAAGGCGAGTTCAAGAACAAGAATTAGTTTTTATTTAGCAATAAAACAGCTTGGAGGAGGTACTTTAACTTTACGTTCTAATGAACTCCATTTAGGTCAAGGTGGGGAAAGTATTGCTGATACTGCTAAAATTCTTTCGACTTATGGTGATGGATTTATGCTTAGAACTGATAGCGATAAAAAGGTTGAAAATTTTGAAAAATATTTATCTATACCCGTCATCAATGGTTTAAGTCCTTCATCTCATCCAACTCAGGTTTTATCAGATGTTTTTACTGTTGAGGAAATATTGAAGAAACCTATTTCAAAATTAAATATTTGTTGGATTGGTGACTCAAATAATGTTTTGGATAGTTTAATAGCTGCATCGGTAAAATTTTCTTTCAGGTTAAGTATTGGTTGTCCAAAAAAATTTGAACCAGGAAAAGAAGTTAGAACTTGGGTAAAAAAAAATAATAAAAAAATTTATATTTATAATGATGCAAAAAAAGCAGTTTCAAACGCAGATGTAATTTTTTCTGATAAAGTTATTTCCTTAAATGATAAAGTTAATAAGAAGAAAAAAATAAAAGCGTTCAAAAATTTTAAAATTGATAAAAAATTAATGAGTTATGCAAAAAAAAATTGCATTTTTTTACATTGTTTGCCTAGAGGAGACGAAGTGAGTGATGATATTTTCTTGGGAAAAAAATCTCACGTATGGCAACAAGCACTTAATAGAGTTCATGTGCAAAAAAGTATTTTATTATATTGTTTTGGAAAATTAAGGTAGTTGCAAAGGGCTGTCTGAATTCTCATTTAGATATTTTATTACAGAGGCTCTATCTTTTTCTTTCCTAAGACCTGCATATGCCATCTTTGTTCCCTTTATCCATTTAGCAGGTTTGATTAAAAACCCATTCAGTTCTTCAAAAGTCCAATTCTTATCATATGCAGCTAATGCTTTTGAATATTTATAATCTTCGACACCTCCAACTTTTCTACCTACAACATTATATAAAGCGGGTCCTATAGCATTCTTCCCCCCTTTAACTATTGAATGACAAGCAGCACATTTTTTAAAAACTTTTTCTCCATGCGCAATATCTCCCATTGCCATTAAGGCTGATATATCAATTTTGTCTGATGTCGTACTTGAGCTAGTTGTGGATACGGTGGTTGCAGTTTCTACTTCAACTGAATAACCAGGTGTTTCAGGTTTCTCTACATGGAATATAACATCAGATAATTTTCCAATACCAATAACAAGCAGAGCAACCATTAAAACTGCAGCAACTATTTTATTTATTTCGAAAGAATCCATTTTTTCTAAATTTTGTAGTGAACGTATAACATGATAAATTAAAAAAAAGCTAAAATTTAATGTATAAATTTGCCTCTATAGTTGTTTAATGAGTATAATAATTTGAAAATATAATGAAAACTTTAATAATTATACCCTCTAGAATGTCTGCTACTAGGCTGCCAGGCAAACCTTTACTAAAAATAAATGGGTTATCAATTATTTCACATGTATCTAAAAAAGCAGAAGATGCCAATATTGGAGATGTGATTGTGGCTACAGAGGACCAGGAAATAATTGATGATGTTAAAGGAAACGGTTTCAATGCTATTTTAACCAGCAATAAACACAAAACTGGTACAGATAGAATTCACGAAGCGCTTAAAAAATCAAATATTAAGGATGTTGATTTTATTATGAATTTACAAGGCGACGAACCAGCAATCGAGATTGATGATATAAAAAATTTGAATGAAAAAATGGTAAAAAATAATTCTAATTTAGGAACTCTTGCCGCAAAAATAAAAGATAATAAAAACCTCAAGAATGTTAATATTGTTAAGGTCATCACTGAAAACAGCCTAGAAGGTGATCATTTTCCAAAGGCAGTATCCTTTTTAAGAAAATCTGAGCAGACAGAAAATATTTATCACCATATTGGAATTTATTGTTATTCGAGAGATTGTCTTGAAAAATTTGTTCACTTGAATCAATCCAAAAATGAAATAGAAAATCGACTAGAGCAATTAAGAGCATTAGATAATAATATTGATATTAATGTTTCACTTGCAAAGTCATCTCCAATAGGGATAGATACAGAGGAAGATTATCTAGCCTTAAAAAAAATAATGGAATATAAGAATTGATGAGTAAAATTTATTTTCAGGGAACCTTTGGTGCATATTCTCATTTAGCAGCGCTTTCTATTGATCCCAAAGCAGAAATATTACCCTGTAAAACTTTTGACGATTGTTTTAACAAAGCATCCGAAGAGACAGATAGCAGAATTATAATTCCAGAGTCAAATAGAATTACTGGTAATATTGGAATTGAATATTTAATATTTAAACATAGGCTAAATATTTATAAAGAACATTTTCAAAAAATTGAACACAACTTATTAGGACAACCTGGTGCTAAATTAAAAGATATCAAAGAAGTATACTCACATGCTCAAGGATTGTCTCAGTGTTCAAAATTTATAAAAGAAAATAAATTAGCAGAACATATTAGAGCAGATACTGCTGGATCTGCTGAAATGATTTCTAAAACAAAAGATATTAAGCAATCAGCCATAGCATCCTCATTAAGTGCTGAAATTTATGGCTTGGAAGTAATTAAAAAAAATATAGAAAACGAAAGTGGAAATTTGACAAGGTTTTTAGTTATGGGAAAAAATATTTCTCAACCAGAATTTAAAGACAAAACTTATATAACCTCTTTTTTATTTAAACTGAAAAGTAAGCCAGCTGCTCTCTATCAATCACTAGGAGGTTTTGCTATTAATGGTGTAAATTTAACTAAACTACAAAGTTATCCAGAAAAAAATAGTTTCGATTCTTATTTTTTCTTATGTGATTTAGATGGACATATTGAAGACTCAAAAGTTCAAAAATCTCTTGAAGAGCTGGGCCTGCATTGTGAGGATTTTCACGTTCTAGGTGTTTTTGAAGCTGATAGTTTGAGACAAAATAAATAAGAATCTTTTCTTGTAGATTAGAAATTTTAACTGCTATAATAGATTTGGAGGCTAGAGGTGGATGCTGCTTGAACCCGACCAGATCTTAACGGAAGCAGTCGTAGAGACAGTTATTCAGGTTCTAGTCTCCTTATAGATATATGAATAATAACTCAAAAGTATTAGCGCTTAAATATAGACCACAAACTTTTGATGATCTTATTGGTCAAGAGGTTGTTGCTGAAACTATTACTAATTCTATTAAAGCTGACAAAATACCTAATGCATATTTGTTTACCGGAATAAGGGGAATAGGAAAAACTACAACAGCACGAATTGTTGCAAAAGCACTTAATTGTTTAAATGGAATCGATAATTTATGTAAAGAAAACTTCTGTGAAAGCTGTAAATCTATAAGTGAGTCTAGTCATATAGATGTGCTTGAAATGGATGCAGCAAGCAAAACAGGTGTAGATGACGTAAGAGATTTAATCGAATTTTCAAGATACGGGCCGACCTCGGCTAAATATAAAATTTTCATTATTGATGAAGTTCATATGTTAAGCAAACAAGCATTTAATGCTTTATTAAAAACTTTAGAGGAACCACCAGAATATCTAAAATTTATTTTTGCAACTACAGAAATTAAAAAAATTCCAATTACAGTCGTATCTAGATGTCAAAGATTTGATCTATCTAGAATTAAATCCTCAGAATTATTGGAGTTTATTAAAAAAATTAAGGATAAGGAAAATGGAAAAATAAGCAATGATGCTTTAAAGCTTATAGTAAAAATTTCTGAGGGCTCTGTTAGAGATTCTTTATCGTTGCTCGATAGAGCACTATTAAGTTTTGATGAAGAAAAAGAATTAGACTTAAATTCAGCTCAGAAAATTTTTGGGTATTTTGATAAATCTCAATTAATCGATTTGTTTGAGTTAATTTTAAAAGGTGAAGAAACAAAAGTAATAAGTATTTATAGAAAAATTTATGACCAAGGTGTTGAACCAAAGGTTTTTATTAATGATTTTTTAGAGTTACTTTACTACTTTAAAAATATTAATTCTTTAACTTTAGAAAGTACAAACTTTTCATTAAATGATGAAGAATTCTCTAAAATTAAAAATTTATCAAATCAAATAGACTCAGAGGTATTAATATTATTTTGGCAATTTGCCATCTCTTCTCTCGAAGAGATAGACATAGTTTCTAATCAACACCTTTCAATTGAGATGTTCTTAATAAGACTAATGCATTTAAGTTCTGTAAAATCTGAAAATAAAATTGAAAATGTTGATGCTCACTTGAAGAGTGAAAATTTTGTAAAGAATACAGAAACTGAATTAACTTCTAAAACAATAAATCAAATTAAGAATGTTGCACAGGAAGAAAAAATCAAACCAGAAGTTCAGACAGAAATTAAAGCAGAAAATAAAATTAATATAAATGCATTTGAAGATTTAATTGAAATTTGTACAAAAAAAAAAGAGATCAAACTTAAATATGAGTTAGAAAAAAATGTTAACCTAGTAAAATTTGAAAAAAATAGAATTGAAATATCTTTTAATGAAAGTTTAGATAAAGATTTTGTAAAAGATTTATCATCAAAGCTTTTTGAATGGACCGGTGAAAGATGGATTATTACGTTTAGTAAATTAAAAGGGCAAATGTCAGTAAAGGATAAAGAAAAAAATGTAAAAAAACAGTTAATGGATGAAATGAAAAATTCAGAAATATTTAAAAGTGTGATTGATAAATTTCCTGATGCCGAATTAATAGATGTAAATTCAAATAAAGATGGAGTTGATAATGACTGATTTTAGTAAAATTTTAGATAAAGCAAAAGAACTTGAGGCAAAAATGAAAGAAAGCCAACAAAAGATTAAGGAAATTAGAGTTGAAGGAGTTTCGGGTTCAAATTCTGTAAAGATAACTTTGGATGGAGAGGGAGAGATGCAAACAATAAAGTTATCTGATGAAATTATGAAAGAGGACAAAACCATAATTGAAGATTTAATTGTTGCAGCACATAATAGTGCTAAATCTCAACTTAAATCAAAAACAACTGAGGAAATTTCAAAAGCAACTGGAGGTTTTGGGATTCCTGGTTTTAAATGGCCTTTATAATAGATGCAAAACATCAGTGAGATAGAAGAATTAATTAAATTAATTTCAAAACTTCCAGGTTTAGGTCCCAAATCAGCTAAAAGAATTGTTTTAAAATTAATAAATAATCGTGACGAACTTGTAAAACCTATGGCAAATACATTGGCGCAAGTTTATAAAAATGTAGTTAGATGCAATTCATGTGGTGCATTAAAGTCAAATTCAAATGGATGCCTAAATTGTGAGAACACAAAAGAAAAATATAATAAAATTTGTGTAGTAGAGGATATTGCAGACCAATGGTCGATTGAAAATTCAAATATATTTCAGGGCTATTTTCATATTTTAGGAGGGACAATTTCTTCAGTTGGCCAAAGAAAAGAAGATTTATTAATAAACTCATTAGTAGAAAGAGTTAATAGAGATAAAATTGAAGAGGTAATTCTTGCAACTAGTGCAACTGTAGAAGGTCAAACAACTGCATATTATATTCAAGATAGTCTAAAAAATTTAGATGTTAAAATTACTAAATTAGCACAAGGTTTACCAGTAGGAGGAGAGATTGAAAGTCTAGATGATGGGACTTTATTTTCTGCTTTTAAAAATCGATCTAATTTGGTTTCGAACTCAGATTAGATTTTTTTTTTAACCTATTTAAATGAAGTAATGGTTCAGTATAACCTGAAGGTTGCTCTTTACCTTTAAAAACTAAATCACACGCCGTTTGAAACGCTATTGAGTTTTCATAATCACCACTCATTTTAACATATAGTGGATCATCTTTGTTTTGGTCATCTACTATTTTAGCCATCTCTTTCATTATTTCAGTTACTTGTATTTTTGTTGTAATTCCATGATGAATCCAGTTTGTTATATGTTGGGATGAAATTCTAAGAGTGGCTCTGTCTTCCATCAAGCCAATATTATTAATATCAGGAACTTTTGAACAACCCACACCTTGATCGACCCATCTTACAACATAACCCAATAAGGTTTGCGCTGAATTAGAAATTTCTTTGTTTATATCTTCTACAGACCAATTTGGTCTGTCTGCTATTGGGATTGTTAAGAGATCATCAAGCTTAGCTGGCTCTCTATTAATTAATTTTTTTTGTTCATTGAAAATATTTATTTCATGATAATGTAAAGCATGTAATGCAGCTGCTGTTGGAGAAGGAACCCATGCGCAGTTTGCTCCTGCTTTTAAGTGTCCTGTTTTTTGTTCCATCATATCTTTCATTTTATCTGGCATTGCCCACATTCCTTTTCCAATTTGAGCTTTACCAGAAAACCCACAACTTAAACCAATATCAACATTGTTATTTTCGTAAGCAGTAATCCATTTAGATGATTTCATGTCACCTTTTTTAATCATAGGACCAGCTTCCATTGATGTATGCATTTCATCACCAGTTCTGTCTAGGAAGCCAGTATTGATAAAAAAAACTCTATTTTTAAGACTTCTAATACACTCTTTTAAATTTGCTGATGTTCGTCTTTCTTCATCCATAATTCCAATTTTACAAGTGTACTTAGGTAAATTTAGAACTTCTTCAACTTTAGAAAAAATTAAATCTGTAAATGCTGTCTCGTCTGGACCATGCATTTTAGGCTTTACAATATAAACTGATCCAGTTCTTGAATTATTTTTGTTTTTAATGTCGTGTAGGGCAGCTGCCGTTGTTATAAATGCATCCATAATACCCTCAGGTATTTCACTTCCATCACTCAATAAAATTGAAGGGTTAGTCATTAGATGACCAACATTTCTTACAAGTAAAAGACTTCTACCATGTAATTTTAAACCTTTCCCATCTTTTGAGATATAGCTTCTGTGTGGATTTAATTTTCTCTCAAATAATTTCCCTTCTTTTTCAAATTTTGACTTAAGGTCTCCTTTCATTAGGCCCAGCCAATTTCGATAACAAATAATTTTATCTTCTGAGTCAACAGCTGCTACACTATCTTCATTATCACAAATTGTTGACACAGCAGATTCTAGTATAATATCACTAATACCTGCATGATCTTGTTGAGCAGCAAAAGCTCTGGAGTCTTTTAGAATTTCAATATGTAAATTATTATTTTTTAAAATAATTGCAGAAGGATTATCACTTTCGCCTCTGTGCCCTACGAATTTATTTTCATCCTCCAAATCAAAAATATCAGCACCTTTTAAAACTTTTAATTTTCCGTATTTTACAGCAAAGCTTGTAATTTTATTCCAACTTAATCCAGCTAATGGAAAGTACTTATCTAAAAAATCCCTTCCATATTTTATAACCATTTCACCTCTTAAAGGATCATATCTTTCAGATACGCTATCTTCAGATTGTTCAATTACATCTGTACCATAAAGACTATCATATAAACTCATCCATCTTGCATTCGCGGCATTTAATGCATACCTTGCATTCATGACAGGCACAACTAATTGAGGCCCAGCTATACTTGCAATTTCTTCATCAACATTTTCAGTTTCTATTTTAAAATTAGGTCCTTCATTTTTTAAATAACCAATTTCTAATAAAAATTTTTTGTACTCATCTAAATTAAATTCTTTACCTTTATTTTTGATATGCCAATCATCTATTTTCTTCTGTAAATCTTCCCTAAATTTAATTAACTTTTTATTTTTTGGCGCAAGTTCATCGAGTGTTTTTTCTAGACCTGACCAAAAATTTTCTGAAGATACATTTGTATTTTTTAATAATTCATCATTTACAAAGTTTGATAGCTTTTCAGATACTTGAAGATTATTAATTTTAACGTATTTTTCTTGCATAGCACTTAATTCGTACCCCATCTGTATTTTTGCCTGAGAGCTTTACTCCTTCGGCGGAAATCAATCTCTTTCCAGAGTGTTATGCTTTAATCGGTCCTTTTGCCTGAGAGTTTCCGGGGTGGTTGCTCCTTCGGCGCTAAAAATAGTCTCTCCCGATAATGAATTTGTATCTGTTAAATGATTTAAGTCAATTAATAAGAATTACACCTTATTTAATATCATTTTATTGCCTTTTTTGTATTTTAACCATCCGCTATAAATAAAACATGAAAAATTATCTAAATTTTGAAACAGAAATTAAAGATCTAGAAAACGAACTAGAAAAATTGAAAGATCCTTACAACCAAGAGGGATTATCAGAAGTCGATACTCAAAAAATTTCTAGCACTCAAACAGAAATAGATGAAAAATTAAAAAATATTTATTCTAATTTAGATCCTTGGCAGACTACTATGGTTGCTCGTCATGAAGATAGGCCTAAAGCAAAATTTTTTATTGATAATTTGTTTGAAGACTTCATTTCATTATCTGGAGATAGATATTATGGAGAGGATAAATCAGTATTAACTGGATTTGCAAAGTTCAATGGAAAATCTGTTTTAGTTATAGGTCAAGAAAAAGGAGAAGATTTAGATAGTAGGATTGAGAGAAATTTTGGAATGATGAGACCAGAGGGTTATAGAAAAACTATAAGATTAATGAACTTAGCAAACAAATTTAATATTCCCATAATCTCTTTTATTGATACTCCAGGAGCCTATCCAGGAGTAGGAGCAGAAGAGAGAGGACAAGCCGAAGCAATTGCAAAATCAATTGAATGCTGTATGGAGCTTAAAGTTCCAACAATTGCAATAATTATAGGCGAGGGTGGTTCTGGTGGAGCAATTGCATTAGCTTCATCAAATAAAGTCCTTATGTTAGAAAATGCAATTTATTCAGTAATATCCCCTGAGGGATGTGCGACTATTCTATGGAGAGATCCAAAAAAAATGCTTGATGCTGCGAAAGCTATGAAGCTTTCAGCTAAAGATTTACTTAAGTTAAAAGTTATTGATGAAATAATTGACGAACCATTAGGTGGTGCCCACAGAGATAGAGATATAATATTAAACAATGTTAGACAAACTTTAACAAAAAATTTAAATTATTTTGATGAATTATCCTCAGAAGAAATAATGACTGAGAGAAAAAATAAATTTCTAAAAATTGGAAGGAATGATGGTTTTATGACTAGTACTGACGATCTAAGCACATTAACAATTAAGAAAAATAATTTAGATCAAATTTTTAAATCAAAAAAAATATTACTAGCTATTATTGTTGGATTAATTTTAGTTTCTTCAATCTTTTTACTAATTTAAATTCTATAAAGCTCCACAACAGTTTTTAAATTTTTTTCCTGTAGCCTCACATCTATCGTTTCTAGAAATTTTTTGATTTTTTTTTATTAACAATAAACATTTTGGATTATCAGATGGATTTATTTTCTTAGAATTTTTTTCTTCTTTATTTGGCTCCATTACTACCTTTAAGTTCATTAAAATAGTTACATAATCTAATTTTAATTTTTCTAAAAGATTTGAAAATAATTCAAATGCTTCTTTTTTATATTCAACTAATGGATCTCTTTGACCATAAGATCTTAATCCTATAACTTGTCTCAATTGCTCCAAATATTGAATGTGAGATTTCCAGTTTAAATCAATTGATTGAAGAAAAATTCTTTTTTCAATTTCTTTTGCATGATCTTCACCTAGAAGTTTAATCCGTTCGTTTCTAGTTTCTTGAAATTTATTAGAAATCTTTTCTCTAAAATCCTTATCTTTTGACTCAATTAAATACTTAAAATCAGTTTCTTCAAAGCTTTTTCCAACTATTTGCTTAGTTTTATTATAAAATTCATTACTTTTAGGATTGGATAAATTTGAAATTTTTAACTTTATTAAATCATCAACTATTTCTTTTAAAAATTCATTTGAATAATCAAAGATATTTTCACTATTCATCGCATTTTTTCTTTGTGAAAATACCACATGCCTTTGATCATTAAGAACATTATCAAATTTGATGAGTGTTTTTCGTATATCAAAATTTCTAGCTTCTACTTTCTGCTGGGCTCTCTCTAATGCTTTATTTATCCATGGATGATCAATACTTTCACCATCTTTTAAACCTAGCTTTTCTAGCATGTTGTTCATCGAATCTGATCCAAAAATTCTCATTAAATCGTCCTCTAGACTAACGTAAAATACAGAACTACCCTCGTCTCCTTGTCTTCCAGATCTTCCTCTAGCCTGGTTATCGACTCTTCTAGACTCCATTCTTTCTGTACCAATTACAAACAAACCTCCTAAGGATTTAATTTTATCTTTATTTATTTTTAGTTGGTCTTCTGGAATAGAACCTTTCTTACCACCAAGTTGAATATCAACTCCTCTTCCTGAAATACTTGTTGTAATAATTAATGAATTTTCCTTTCCGGCGTTTGCAATTATCTCCGCTTCATTTTCATGATTTTTTGCATTTAACACTACATGTTTAATACTTTTTTGATTTAATAAATTTGAATAAACTTCAGATTTATTAATGCTTGAGGTAAATACTAAAATAGGTTGACCCAATTTGTTTCTTTCAATTATTTTTTCTATAATTGCGTCATTTTTTTCTTTTTCCGTTCTAAAAATTAAATCATTAAAATCCTTTCGGATCATTTCTTTGTTTGTTGGAATAACAACAACAGGAAGGTTGTAAATTTCAAAAAATTCTTCAGACTCTGTTGCAGCTGTACCAGTACAACCAGATATTTTTTTATAAAGTTTAAAATAATTTTGATAAGTTATTGAAGCTAACGTTTGATTTTCAGCCTGCACTTGAATTTTTTCTTTGGCCTCCAAAGCTTGATGTAAACCGTCTCCAAAACGTCTGCCTTCTAAAATTCTTCCAGTAAGTTCATCAATAATTTTGAGACTTCCATCTTTAACAATATAGTCTCTACCTTTTTCAAATAGATGATTTGCTCGTAAAGCTTGATTAACATGGTGAACTAAATGTAAATTTTCTGGGTCATAAAAATTATTATTTTTTAAAATACCAGCATTAGAAAAAAGTTTTTCAACATTGTTAATGCCATCATTTGTTAATAAAACACTCTTTTCTTTTTCATCTATTTCAAAATCTTTATTGTTTAACATTCTAATTAGTTTATCAATTGCTAGATATTGTGGAGTTTTATCTTCCGCTGCTCCGGAAATTATCAAAGGTGTTCTTGCCTCGTCTATCAAACATGAATCTATTTCATCTACTATTGAAAAATTATGATCTCTCTGAACCATTTGCTCTTCAGAAAATTTCATATTATCTCTTAAGTAATCAAAACCTAATTCACTATTAGTTGCATAAGTTATATCACAATTATAGTTTTTCTTACGCTCAGTATCATCTTGATAATTGTTAATAAATCCTGATGAAAGACCTAGAAAATTATAAATTTGCCCCATTTCAATCGAGTCTCTTTTTGCAAGATAATCATTTACAGTTACTATGTGAACACCTTTACCACTTAATGCATTTAAATATGCAGCAAGTGTTATGGTTAAGGTTTTTCCTTCTCCAGTTCTCATCTCAGCAATTTTACCCTCATGTAAAGCTACACCTCCTATTAACTGAACGTTAAAGTGTCTTTCATTTCGTGTTCGTTTGGCAGCCTCTCTGACTAAAGCGAAAGCTTCTGGAAGTAACTCGTCTAATGTTTTTCCATCTTTTATCTGATTTTTAAATTCATTAGTTTTCTTTGGAAAGTCTTCGTCATTTAAATTTTTTAACTCATCCTCATATAAGTTTATTTTTTCAGCAATTTTACCAATTCTATCTAGTTCTTTTTGATTACTAGATTTGATAAATTTTGTTATTAAATTTAATGGGTTAAACATGACTATTTGATTTATTCTTTACTTATATTGTTTAATATATGTATTAAATAAATAATTTAAACAATATGGGAATTAATTTAACAAATTTCTTATCATCTCAATCAAAAAATACTAAAATGATTGATTTTCAAGACCTCGATCATCTAGATGGTCTTTCAATTTCAGTTGTTTCAGCAAATTTATATAAAGATATTAGAGATGATTTAACAATGTTCTATTTTAGAGAAGGTGCTAATTATGCATCTGTTTATACACAGTCAAAAATAGTATCTGAAAATATAAAATGGAATTTAAATCAAAGACCAAAAAAAATATATTCTCTCATTGTAAATACAAGAAACGCTAATGCTTTCACTGGAAAACAAGGTTATGAAAGTTTAAAAAAAATAGCTGATTTAACAGCTAAACAACTAAATAAAAAACAAGATGAAGACGAGGATAATCCTAAAAAAATTTCTACAAAAAATATAATTTTTGGTTGCACAGGAACTATTGGAGAAAAGTTTCCATATGAAAAAATTTCCAATAATATTTCAAATTTAATAAATAAAATTCGTTACACCCAAAATAAATTCATTTGGATGAAGGCAGCCCTTGCAATTATGACTACAGATACTAAGCCAAAATTAGCTATGGAGGAATGTTATATTGGAAGTGAAAAAGTAAAAATATATGGAATAGCCAAAGGATCAGGAATGATACATCCAAATATGGCTACGACACTTGCATATTTATTTACTGATGCAACTTTATCTAATGATATTTTAGGAAAGTTATTAAAAAAAAATATAACCAATACATTTAACGCTATTTCTTGTGACGGGGATACTAGTACTAATGACATGGCAACTCTTTTTGCAACTAATGAAGTTAAAAATTATCAAGTGAAAAGTATAAATGAAAATAAAATCAAAAATTTTGACAAAGCTCTAAATAATGTTCTTTTGAATTTAGCTAAAAGGGTTGTTTCAGACGGAGAAGGAGCATCAAAATTTATTACAATAAATGTTAGTAAGTGTAAAAATGAGACAGATGCAAAAAAAATTGCTTTCTCAATTGCAAATTCTCCATTAGTAAAAACTGCAATTGCTGGAGAAGATCCAAATTGGGGACGAGTTATAATGGCAATTGGTAAAGCAGGGCCTAAAATTAATCTAAATAAATTATCAATAAAGTTTGGAGCTATAACAATTGTGGAAGGTGGAAAATTAGATCAAAGTTATGATGAAAAACAAACAGCAAATTATATGAAAGGAGAAAATATTGAAATAAATATTGAAACTTTTACGGGAAAGAAAAACTTTACTGTTTATACGATGGATTTAACTAAAAAATATATTGAAATTAATGCAGATTATAGAAGTTAACTTATTGAAAATCCAAATTGTATTATTAACTAATAATTATGATTAAATATAAACTTTTTTGTAAAGAATGTGATTTAAAATTTGATAGTTGGTTTGCATCTTCGAGTGAATATGAAAGATTAAAAAAGAAAAAACTTTTAAACTGTCATAAGTGCAATTCAGCTAAAGTTGAAAAAACAATTATGGCACCTCAACTAATTAGTCAAAACTTTAAAAATGATGAAAAAATAAATTTAGAGAAATATAATAAAGTAAAAAAAACTATTAAAGATTATCAAAAATTTATTAAAGATAATTTCAAATATGTTGGTGATAATTTTGCTTATGAGGCAAGATCAATTCATTATAATGTTAAAAAAAAATCAAAGGGTATTTACGGTAGTGCATCAAAGGAAGATTTAAAAGAATTGAAAGAAGAAGGTATAGATGCTCAAATGATCCCGTGGATAGATGGAAAAGAAAATTAGTTTTTAATAAATTCTGCTATATAGTTTATAGATAAATCTTTTGAAATACTCCATTCATCTTTAATAATATTAAAATTCATACCTTCTAATTTATTAAGAGATAAATCATATTTTATTAAAATTTTTTTAAGATCCTCAGGTTTGACAAATTTATCCCATTCATGTGTTCCTATTGGGAGCCATCTTAAAATATATTCAGCTCCAACAATTGCAAAAATATAAGATTTTAAAGTTTTATTTATTGTTGCAACAAACATAAGTCCATTTTTTTTTAAAAGTTTTGAGCAAGACTTTAAAAAAAAATCTATATCTTCCACATGTTCAACAATTTCCATATTTAAAATAACATCAAATTTTTTTGTAACTTTAAGTTTTTCAGGTGACGAACATAAATAATTAATTTTTAATTTATTTTTTTTTGAATGAAGTTTTGCAATTTTTATATTTTTGTCAGATGCATCAATACCAGTTACATTAGCACCCAACCTTGACATTGGTTCAGATAGTAATCCTCCACCACATCCAATATCTAAAATACTTATTCCTGACAAAGGTTTGGATTTATTTTTAAATTTAAAATTATTTATAATATTTTCTTTTATAAATTTAATTCTTGTTGGATTAAATTTGTGAAGTGGCTTAAATTTCCCATCTGGATCCCACCATTCATCAGCCATTTTAGAAAATTTATCTATTTCTTTTTTATTTACACTAGTCATTGAGATAAATAGTTGACATAATAATTTAGATGTATTTTATCCATTATTTATTAAATATTAATAATTAAAGCTAGCATGAAAACAGTCGTATTAAAATTTGGAGGAACATCTGTAGGGTCTATAGATAGAATAAAAAAGGTATGTAAAATAATTGCTTTTTACAAAAAGAATAAAAATAGAGTAGTTGTTGTTTCATCAGCAATGAGTGGTGTGACAAATGAATTGGTAAATAAATCAAAATCAATAAGTAGCAATTTTGATAGAGCTGAATATGATGTATTGGTTTCTACCGGAGAACAAGTATCATGTGCACTTATTGCAGGAAGATTAAAACATAATGGTTTTAAATCAAGATCCTGGACATCCTGGCAATTACCTATTTTAACAGATGGCCCTTATTCAAGTGCAAAAATTAGCTCAGTAGGTATTAAAGAACTGAATAAATACATTAAGTCAGGCGGTATACCTATAATCACTGGTTTTCAAGGTATTAATAATGATTTTAGAATTACTACCATAGGAAGAAGTGGATCCGATGCAACAGCAATTATGCTTGCAAAATTTATTAAAGCTGATGAATGTATAATTTATACTGATGTAGACGGAGTTTATACTACGGATCCAAGGCAACATAAAAAAGCAAAAAAAATTAAAAAAATTTTTTATGACGAGATGTTGGAAATGGCATCACTTGGCTCAAAAGTAATGCAGCCTACTTCGGTACAGGATGCGAAGTTAAATAAAATTGATATTAAAGTTAAATCCTCTTTTGTTTCAAAAAGTGGAACTTTAATAACAGGTTCAAATAAGACTTTTAGTAATCAAATTATAACCGGGATTTCCTCTACAAAAAATGATGCTAAAATCACGATTGTAGGTGTTAAAGATAGACCTGGAGTAGCAGCATCAATTTTTAGACCATTATCTAAGAATTTAATTAATGTTGATATGGTTGTTCAAAATATCTCTCAAAATGGAAAAGAAACAGATTTAACATTTACAATTAAGTCCGAGGATTTGAAAAAAACTGAGAGACTAATAAAAAAGAATAAGTCAATATCATATAAAAAATTGTCTTTTGATAAAGATTTATCAAAAGTTTCTATTATTGGAGTAGGGATGATAACCACACCTGGGATAACTTATAGGATGTTTCAAGCATTAGCTTCGAAAAAAATAAATATTCTTGTTATATCTACATCTGAAATAAAAATTTCAGTACTTATTTCCTCTAAGAGTGTTAAAAAAGCTGTAGCGGTCTTACACAAAGAATTTAAACTAGACTAATTTTATGAGCCTTAGGCCTTTTAGAAATATTGATAGAAAAAAAACTAAAGTAATTAATGTAGGTGATGTAAAAGTTGGAGGAGATAATCCAATTTCAGTTCAATCAATGACTAACACATTGACAACTAATGTGTCAGCAACAATAAAACAAATTCAAGAAATTCATGAGGAAGGTGCTGATATTGTAAGAGTGTCTTGTCCAGATGAAGACTCATCAAAAGCTTTAAAAGAAATAACTAAAAATATTCAAATTCCTGTAATTGCTGATATCCATTTTCATTATAAAAGAGCTATTGAAGCTGCAGAAAATGGTGCAAAGTGTTTAAGAATTAATCCAGGAAATATTGGTGATAAAAAAAAAATTCATGATGTTTTAAAAGCTGCAAAAGATAACGATTGTTCAGTTAGGATAGGTGTTAATGCTGGATCTTTAGAAAGAGATATTCTTGAAAAACACAAAGAACCGTGCCCTGAGGCATTGGTAGAAAGTGCTTTAAGAAATATAAAAATTTTAGAGGATGAAGATTTTTTTAATTTTAAAGTAAGTGTAAAATCTTCCGATGTATTTTTATCAATTGCAGCGTACAGACAACTTTCCAAGGCTATGAATTACCCATTACACTTAGGAATAACAGAAGCAGGAGGGTTTGTTACAGGTAGTGTTAAGTCTGCTATAGGTCTTGGATCACTTCTTTTGGATGGTATTGGTGATACCATAAGGGTGTCTTTATCTGATGATCCTGTAAAAGAAGTTAAAATTGGAAATGAAATTTTAAAGTCGTTGGGATTAAGAAACAGAGGAGTAAAAATTATATCTTGCCCATCCTGTGCAAGGCAAGCCTTCCAAGTAATTGATACCGTAAAAGTATTAGAGGAAAAATTATCTCACATAAAAACCCCAATAACACTGTCTATTATAGGATGTGTTGTGAATGGTCCGGGTGAAGCTGCTTTGACTGATATTGGTATAACTGGCGGTGGAAAAGGAAACAATATGCTTTATTTATCAGGCGTTCAAAGTGAAAAGGTTTTAACAAGTGAAATTATAAATAAAGTAATATCAGAAGTTGAAAAAAAAGCAGCTGAAATAGAAAAAAAATAAAAAGATGATTCCAAAAAAAACAATTGATGAGTTAATTGTGAAACATTCAACTTTAGAAAAAGAACTTTCTTCTGGGGAAATAGATAAAAAATTGTTTGCAGAAAAATCTAAAGAGTATTCAGATATTAACGAAATTATAGATGTTGCAAAAAAACACATCTCTTTTGAGAATGATAAACAGGAATTAGAGAAAATCTTAAATGACCAAACATCAGATGATGAACTTAAAAAAATGGCTGATGTAGAACTGACAGATTTAAATTTACAACATGAAATTAATGAAAAAAAATTGAAGTTATTTTTGCTACCAAAAGATGAGGCAGATAAAAAAAATGCGATTATTGAAATAAGAGCAGGAACGGGTGGTTTAGAGGCTAGTTTATTTGCATCAGATTTATTTAAAATGTATGAAAAGGTTAGTCACAGAAAGAAATGGTCTTTAGAATTAATTTCCATATCAAGAAGTGATGCAGGAGGATTGAAAGAAGTAATAGCCTCCATTAAAGGTAGAAATATTTACTCAACTTTAAAATATGAAAGTGGGGTTCATAGAGTCCAAAGAGTTCCAGACACAGAAACCCAAGGAAGAGTCCATACATCTGCAGCAACAGTTGCTGTTTTGCCTGAAGTTGAGGAGGTTGATTTAAAAATTAATGATTCTGATTTGAGAATTGATGTATTTAGAGCAGGAGGACCAGGCGGACAATCTGTAAATACAACAGACAGTGCTGTTAGAATTACACATATTCCAACAGGTTTATCTGTATCTCAACAAGATGAAAAATCACAACATAAAAATAAAGCCAAAGGTATGAAAATCCTAAGAGCTCGCCTTTATGAGCTTGAAAGATTAAGAATAGACCAGGAAAGATCTCAAGATCGTAAAACAAAAATTGGTACTGGAGATAGATCTGAAAGAATAAGAACTTATAATTTTCCTCAAGGAAGAGTTACAGATCATAGAATAAATTTAACACTGCATAAATTAGATGAATTTTTAGAGGGTGAAGTATTTGATGAAATGATCGAGTCTTTAACTTTGCAAGCACAAGAAGAAAGCCTTAGTAATTTAAAATAATATATGAATATTAATATAGCTATAAATGAGGGATCAAAAATTTTAAGGGACAAACTCATACCTAATCCAAATCTGGACTCAGAAATTTTGATGGCAAAAACGATCAATAAAGATAGAAAATATATTTTATTAAATTCCAATAATCATATTGACAAACATGACTTAAATTTTTTTTATCATTTAATTCAAGAGAGGTCTTTAGGCAATCCGATTGCTCACTTAATAAATAAGAAATTTTTTTGGAATTCAGAATTTTTTGTTACAAAAAATACTTTAATACCGAGACCTGATACAGAACTAATCGTAGAAAACGCTTTAAAGCTAACAAGGCATAGAAGTAAATTAAATGTTCTTGATATAGGAGTGGGTTGTGGCTGTATTTTACTATCAATTTTAAAAGAGAGAGAAAGTTTTTATGGAACAGGAATAGATTTGAGTAAAAATTGTTTAAAAATTACTAAAATTAATGCAAATAATCTAAATGTCAGATCAAGATTAAAATTATTTAAATCTAATGTTGACAAATTCAGATTAGGCAAATATGATTTAGTTGTTTCTAATCCTCCATATATTAAAAATTATAAGATAAAATATTTGGAAAGAGATATAGCTGAGTTTGAGCCAAAACTAGCATTAGATGGTGGATTAGATGGTTTATCAGAAATCAGAAAAGTTATTAAAAAAACCTCTGAACTGATTAAGAAAAATGGTAAATTTATTTTAGAGATCGGATATGATCAAAAAAATAATGTAATTAATTTATTAAAAAAAGAAGGTTTTTATATAAACTGCATTATAAAAGATCTTGCAAAGAATGATCGATGCATAATCTCTACTAGAATATAGTCAATCAAATTATGGTAACATTTAGAAATAACTCAAACATTAATAGAAGAAATAATTTTAGAAGAAATGATAGAAATTTCAAATCTAACGGCGAAAGGCCAAAGTTTGGTTCAAGCTTTTCAAACAATGAGAACTTCAAAAGAAAATCTCCAGGTAGAAATAATCATAATGCTCCAAAATTAATTGAAAAATATAATGATTTAGCAAGAGAGGCTTTATCAAATAATGATAAAATATTGTCAGAAAATTATTTGCAACACGCTGACCATTTTCAAAGAATATTAAATGAAAAAGAGAGCTTTAAAAGAGAGAAATATTTAGAGATCAAAACTGACCAAAATAAAGACACTTCAGAGGAAAATGCGAACTTTAATGAAGTTCAAACTGAAGAACAATCTTTAAAAGAAGAAAATAAATCAAAAAAAATTGAAAAGCCAGTTTTGGAGAATATTTAATTTAACCCAATAATTTTTTCTGATTTAAGAACATCTAACTTAATTTTACTTGTTTCAAATAGTTTGCGTTCTTCACCTTTCAAAACTTTACCAGATGGTAACTTTAGTTTTTGGGAATTAACTTTTTTACCATTAATAATAACTTCATAGTGTAAATGTGGACCTGTAGACTTTCCAGTTGAACCTACATAACCTATTGTTTGTCCTTGTTTTACTCTTACACCTTTTTTAATTCCTCTAGCAAATTTAGACATATGTGCATAAACTGTTTGATAAGTTGAGTTGTGTTTAATTTTTACACAATTTCCACCTCCACCACACCATCCTGCTTTTTTGACAACACCATCACCTGATGCCATGATAGGTGTTCCCATGGGTGCTGCAAAATCTGTACCTTTATGCATTTTATTAAAACCATCTATTGGGTGCTTTCTCATACCAAATGATGAAGAGAGTCTTGCTCCATTAATTGGAGTTTTCATTAATGCTTTTTTTACACTTTTACCATTTCTATCGTAGTGCCCTTCACTATCTTTATAATCAAAATAATATAAATTATTATCCTGACCACTAAGCTTTAAATTTGCAAAAAGAATTTCACCTGTTTCTACAATTTCATTATTTTTATTTAAAAATACCTCATACATAATTTGAAATTTGTCTTCTTTTTTCACATCTCTTTGAAAATCTACTTGAAATCCATAAATTCTTGCAAACTCTATTATTGTATTTGGTGGAATTTTTTTATCTGAGGCCGATTTATATAAACTTTGAAAAATTACATTTTCTTTATAAATAATTTCTTTAGTTAATTTAATTGATAATATCTCTCTATTAAATTTGTCATTTTCAACATTTCTTTTTAAAGAAATTTTTTGAGTATTAGAAATTTGAAATTCAAACTCGTTAATTTTATTATTTGTTTTATCTAAACTAAAAAATATTATTTGTTTTGTGTTAAGTTTGTTTAAATCAACTTTTTTTTTAATTGAATTTTTTATCTTAATAATTTCTGTTTTATTAATTGAATAACTTTCTAAAATTTTATCAAAAGTTTCACCAGATCTTACCTTATGTTTAATTTTTTTATATTTTGGTTCAAGGTTTCCAACAATGTGATTTAACGTTTTTTTAAAGTAAATATTTTCAATAAAATTATTGTATGTTTCGTCATTGATTTTTTTTGAATAGTTGGAATAACTAATTGATACAGATGAGATAATAATTATTATTAAAAGTCCCAAAATTTCGTAATTTTTCTTGAATTTATTTTTAATTTTTTTGAACATATAAAACTAATGAAAAGGCATTATTAGTTTAGAGGCAGAAAAAAATCAAAAAAAACAAGGAAAATTAATCAATTTTATTGAATTTTTTTAAAGTTAAATGCTTGATTTCCTTTAATTTTAGCCTATAAGCACTGAACTTTCTCGACAATAATATTGTATATACAATAAATTAGTGAGGATTATTGAGCCTTTTTGGCTCAATTAGCTATATAAAAAGTAAAAATTTAAGAAGAGAAGTGTGGACGGTTAAGGTTACCAAAAATTTGTCGTACACACTTCAACATCATATAAATTTTATTCTTAGAATTTATATGGAAGCTAGTGTGCGCCGTTTTTAAACTTGAGAGTTTGATCATGGCTCAGAACGTACGCTGGCGGCACGCCTAACACATGCAAGTCGAACGAAGTAGCAATACTTAGTGGCAGACGGGTGAGTAACATGTGGGTATCTACCCTTTGGCCTGGAATAACACGAGGAAACTTGTGCTAATACTGGATAAGTCTTTACGGAGAAAGCTTTATGCACCATTGGATGAGCCCGCACTTGATTAGTTTGTTGGTGGGGTAATGGCCTACCAAGACTGTGATCAATAGCTGATTTGAGAGGATGATCAGCCACATTGGGACTGAGACACGGCCCAAACTCCTACGGGAGGCAGCAGTGGGGAATCTTGCACAATGGAGGAAACTCTGATGCAGCGATGCCGCGTGAGTGAAGAAGGCCCTTGGGTTGTAAAGCTCTTTCGTCGGGGAAGAAAATGACTGTACCCGAATAAGAAGGTCCGGCTAACTTCGTGCCAGCAGCCGCGGTAATACGAAGGGACCTAGCGTAGTTCGGAATTACTGGGCTTAAAGAGTTCGTAGGTGGTTGAAAAAGTTGGTGGTGAAATCCCAGAGCTTAACTCTGGAACTGCCATCAAAACTTTTCAGCTAGAGTATGATAGAGGAAAGCAGAATTTCTAGTGTAGAGGTGAAATTCGTAGATATTAGAAAGAATACCAATTGCGAAGGCAGCTTTCTGGATCATTACTGACACTGAGGAACGAAAGCATGGGTAGCGAAGAGGATTAGATACCCTCGTAGTCCATGCCGTAAACGATGTGTGTTAGACGTTGGAAATTTATTTTCAGTGTCGCAGCGAAAGCGATAAACACACCGCCTGGGGAGTACGACCGCAAGGTTAAAACTCAAATGAATTGACGGGGACCCGCACAAGTAGTGGAGCATGTGGTTTAATTCGAAGATACGCGCAGAACCTTACCAACACTTGACATGTTCGTCGCGACTTTAAGAGATTAAAGTTTTCGGTTCGGCCGGACGAAACACAGGTGCTGCATGGCTGTCGTCAGCTCGTGTCGTGAGATGTTGGGTTAAGTCCCGCAACGAGCGCAACCCTCACTTTTAGTTGCCATCATTAAGTTGGGCACTCTGAAAGAACTGCCAGTGATAAGCTGGAGGAAGGTGGGGATGACGTCAAGTCCTCATGGCCCTTACGTGTTGGGCTACACACGTGCTACAATGGTATCTACAACAGGAAGCAAGACTGCGAAGTTAAGCAAATCCTTAAAAGATACCTCAGTTCGGATTGCACTCTGCAACTCGAGTGCATGAAGCTGGAATTACTAGTAATCGTGGATCAGCGTGCCACGGTGAATGCGTTCCCGGGTCTTGTACACACCGCCCGTCACACCATGGGAGTTGGTTCTACCTTAAGGCAAGGTTTAATACCCTTGACCACGGTATAGTCAGCGACTGGGGTGAAGTCGTAACAAG
>CACNVV010000003.1:0-35000 GCA_902624015.1 uncultured Pelagibacteraceae bacterium | reverse complement strand
TTTTATTGATAAAAGTTCAAGAAAAGGACCTGATATATCTGCATCTGTAAATTCTTTACAAATGAAAGATCTTTTGAACGGTATAAATTTGATACATCAGGCAAAACCAGGAGGTATAAAACCTGTTAAAGAAGAGAGAAAGACAGCTGAATTTGCTTTTGCCTCAGTCGTTAGTAATAGAGATATTAGTAAAGGAGAAAAACTGAACAAAAGTAATATTTGGGTGAGAAGACCAGGAACAGGTGATTTTAGCGCCGAAGATTATTTGTCATTAATTGGAAAAAAATTGAAAAAAAATATAAAAAAAAATACTCAAATTAAAAAAAGTCATATCAAATAATTATAATGAGAAAATTAAATATTGTTTTTTTCTCTGCGAATAGAGCGGAATATGGTTTAATTTATCCATTTATAGAAATATTTTCAAAAAGTAAAAAATTTAATGTAAAATTTGTTGTTGCTGGTTCACATCTTGAAAAAAGTTTTGGTTTATCAATTAATGAAATAAAAAAAGATAAAGTCAAGGTCTTTACAAAAATTAAGGTTCCTCTTAATACAAATAAATTAGAAAATTCAGCAAATTATTTTAATAAATTACAAAAAAAAATTAATTTATTTCTTAAAAAAGAAAATATTGATTTAGTTTTTTTGTCATCTGATAGATTTGAAACATTTTCTTTTGCAGCATCTTCTTATTTGAGAAAAATACCCATTATACATTACGAGGGAGGAGATGTTACGGAGGGAGGAGCTTTAGATGATAACATTAGACACTCAATAACAAAAATTTCTCATTTACATTTAACATCAAATAAATTTTCTTTAAATAGAATACTAAAAATGGGAGAGGAAAAATGGCGTTGTTTGAATGTTGGATATTCCCCATTGTTTTCTTTAAAAAAAGAAAAATTTAATTTAAAAAAAATTCAATCTCAATTTTCTTTAGACTCAAAAAAGCCATTAATTTTATTTACACTACACCCAATAGTTCAAAATAGACATGACCAAGAAAAAGAAGTAACAGAAATTTTTAGATCGCTTGAATACTTATCTAAAGACTATCAAATAATTATTACTTATCCTAATTTTGATCCTGGATATAAGTACATTATTTATCAAATAAATAAACTTAAAAAAAAAATAAAAAATATTCAAATAATTAAACATTTAGGAAAAGAAAACTATCAATCATTACTTTATTATATTGGTAAAAATAAAAAAGGTTTTTGTATGGGTAACTCATCTAGTGGAATCAAAGAAGCAGTAGTTTTCAATTGCCCAACAATTAATATTGGAGATAGACAAAAATCTAGATTAAAAACTAAAAATATAATTGATGTGGAGGCTGATAAAAAGATGATTTTAAAGAAAGTAAAAGCTAATCTAAATAATTATAAAAAAGTAAATAATCCATATAAAATTATAAAATCATTTAATTTATTACCAAACGTTATTTTTAATAAATTTTTAAGAAAAGATTTTAAATTAAAAAAAAATACTTTTTAAAATGAAAAATTTAATTATTAATGAAAATCAAAAAATTATTAATGCCATAAACAGAATAAATTTTTCTAAATATAAAGTTTTATTTGTTGTCAATTCAAAAAAAAAACTAGTAGGGTCAATTTCAAGTGGAGATATAAGAAGAGCAATAAGAAAAAAAATTAATATGCATGATTGTGTTAATAGAATTATGTGTAAAAAACCAAAATATTTAATTAAAAATGAAAAAATTAGTAAAAATAAAAAATACTTAATTATTCTGCCTGTAATAAATAAAAAAAGAGAAATAATTGATTTCATATTTAGTTCAATTATTAAAAAAAAAATTGAAAATTCTGTATTTTTGATGGCAGGAGGGAAAGGTACAAGGTTAATGCCTTTGACTCAAAATACTCCAAAGCCATTATTGAAAATAAAAGGAGTTCCAATTATTGAAAAAATAATTCGTGATTTTAAAAAGCAAGGTTTTAATAATTTTATAATATCTGTTAATTATCTAGGCCATAAAATTAAAAAATATTTAGGTGATGGCACCAAATTTAAAGTAAATATAACTTATATAAATGAAAAAAAATATTTGGGTACAGCGGGCTCTCTTTCATTATTAGATTTAAATAAAACTAAATTTCCAATCATAGTTGCTAATTCAGACCTAATATCAGAAATCGACTATAATAATTTGATTAATTACCATCATAAAAAAAAAGGTGATTTAACTATTTGTGCTAAAACTAAAAGTTTTGAAATGCCTTATGGAGAAATAATTCTAAACAATATCAAGGTTAAAAAAATAGTAGAAAAACCAATTTTGCACCATTTAGTTAATGCAGGAGTTTATGTAATCAATAAAAGTTTAATCAAATCTCTTCATATAAACAAAAGAAAAATGATGAATGACTTTATCACACTTAATTTACTCAAAAAGAAAAAGATTCTAAGTTATCCAATTTATGAAAAATGGATTGATATTGGAAATAAACTTGATTTTTTAAAAGCAAAATAATTTATTTATAGATTTAAGTTTTAAAAATTACTTTCAGCTGTATATTAATATTTGAATGAAAAAAATTTGTTTAATTGGTGGATCAGGAGTACTAGGAAAATATTTTAAAAAGAAGTTAAGTATAAATAATGAATTACATGTTGCAGATATAGGACTTAAGGATAGCAAAAAATCAAAAAATTTAAATACTTATTTCTTGGACATAACTAATGAAAAAAAGGTTCAAGATTTTTTTTATAAAAATAGAAAAAAACCGTTTGATATATTAATAAATAATTCAGCATTTACTACTGAAATGGCTGCAAAGAGTAAAAGTAGTAAGGATATTTTTTCGACAGAGATTTTTGATAAAACTATACAAGTAAATTTAAGAGGTGTATTTTTGTGTTGTAAAAATTTTATCAAATATCATCATAAAAAAAATATAGACCAAAGAGTAATTAATATTAGTACCATGTATGCCCTTCATAGCCCCCATCATGATATTTATAAAAATGAAAATTTTTTTTCATCTATTTCTTATTCTTCGAGTAAAGCAGGAATTGTTGGCCTAACTAAATGGTTGGCAACTAAATATGCAACTGAAAATACAAATTTTAATACTATATCACCAGCAGGTGTTTTAAATAATCAAAAAAGAACATTTATAAAAAATTATTCAGAATTAATTCCAAAAA
Source organism: uncultured Pelagibacteraceae bacterium (assembly GCA_902624015.1). Lineage (GTDB taxonomy): Bacteria > Pseudomonadota > Alphaproteobacteria > Pelagibacterales > Pelagibacteraceae > Pelagibacter. Next base: position 31,817 of record CACNVV010000003.1, on the reverse strand, counting down.
AAAAAATGGCCAAACCTGAACAAATTTTTTCAGCAATAAGTTTTTTGATTTCTAAAGAATCTGATTACGTTGTAGGTCAAAATATTTATGTAGATGGTGGGTTTACATCTTGGTAAAAAATAATATTAATTTGAATATAGTAAAATGATTTTTATAAAACAAAAAATTGAAGGTGTTTATTTAATTAAACCAAGTCTTTTTAAAGATAATAGAGGAGCATTCAGAAGACATTTTTGTGTTCAAGAATTTAAAAAAAAAAAAATTGTAAATAAAATAAATCAATGTAATGTTTCTGAAAACTTTAAGAAAGGTACTCTAAGAGGTTTTCATTATCAGACAGGTAAATCTGCAGAAGCTAAAACTTTAAGTTGTATTAAAGGATCTATTTATGATGTTGTTGTGGATCTTAGACCCAAATCCAAAACATATGGTAAATGGATTTCTGTTGAGCTAAATAGCAAAAACAGAATGTCAGTCCATATACCAAAGGGTTGTGCAAATGCTTTTCTGACACTTAAAAATAATTCTATTATACATTACTATTGTTCAAATAAGTATGATCCAAAAAAAGAAAAAGGAATAAGATATAATGATCCATTTTTTAAATTTAAGTGGCCTATAAAACCAAAAATCATTTCTAAAAAAGATAGATCACACAACAATTATTTAATTTAATTTTATGATAAGAGCTGCTTCACCGTCTATATCAGCACTAGAAAAAAAATATGTTCAGGATGCTTTAGTTAATGGGTGGGGCAAAAATATGAATAAATATATTGATTTATTTTCTAATAATTTCAAAAAATACTCTGGAAAGAAATATGTATTAACTACACAAAGTTGTACTTCTGCAATTCATTTAGCTTTGCATGCTCTAAATGTTAAAAAGGGTGATGAAATAATTGTGCCTGATTTGACCTGGGTAGCCTCTGCTTCCCCAATTACATATTTAGAAGCGAAGCCTGTATTTGTAGATGTAGATAAAGAATCTCTATGTTTGTCGGTTGAAAGTTTAAAGAAAAAAATTAATAAAAAAACAAAAGCACTGATAGCAGTGGATTTAATGGGTAATATGCCAGATTGGGATGAGGTCATAAAAATTTGTAAAAAAAAAAAATTAAGATTATAGAGGACGCAGCTGAGGCACTAGGAGCCAAATATAAAAGTAAGTATGCAGGAAGTTTTGGAGATATTTCTGTATTTAGTTTTAACGCAACAAAACTTATAATGTCAGGTCAAGGAGGTTGTTTGTGTACGAACGATAGAAATTTATATATTAAGGCGAAACTTCTATCGCATCATGGAATGGATAAAATAAAACAACGTAAATTTTACTGGTCAAAAGAAATAGGCTACCAATATAATTGGTCAAATATACAAGCAGCCTTAGCTTTTGCGCAGATTAAAAGGATAAAAGAATTATTAAAAAAAAAAAAAGAAATTTTCTTAAACTACAAATATTTATTAAGAAAAAATAAAAACTTCCAAATTAATAAAAGAATAAATTATGTTAAACAAAGTTACTGGCTAAGTTATTTAATTTTTGATGGGAAAAAAAAAATTAATAAGGAAAAAATTGTAGATTTATTTAACAAATATAAAATTGAATTAAGACCAATGTTCTATCCGGTAAGCTCTATGCCAGCATTTAAAAAATATGTTAATAAAAAAATAAGAATTGAAAATAAAAACTCATACGAAATTTCAAAAAATTCATTTTGTTTACCTTCAGGAAATAATATTAAATACACTGATCAGGTAAAAATAGTGAAAATCTTAAATAAAATTTTTCCTCTAAAATGAGAATTTTGGTAACAGGTTCGTCAGGTTTTATAGGAAAAAATTTTATTGAATTCTTGATTAAATCTAACCATGAAATCTTAGCTATTTACAACAAACATAAACCAAGAATAAGTGAAAAAAAAAGATCTAAGGTTATCTTTATAAAACATGATTTGAACAAAAAAAAAATTGATAAAAAAATTATAAATTTCAGACCAGAAATTATTTATCATTTTGCGTGGCAAGGAATCCCAAATTTTGATTTTGAAATATCACTGCAAAACTTAAAAAGTTCTTATATTTTTATCAAACAAATAGTTAATGTCTGTAATATAAAAAAAATAATAGTTTCAGGTAGTTGTTTTGAGTATTATAAGAAAATACACGGTGAAAAATATGAAAAGTATAGATATTTTATTAATGCAAAAAAAAGTTTGTATAGCTTATTAAAAGTATCTTGTGATAAAAAAAATATTAGCTTAGGTTGGTTTAGAATTTTTTTTGTTTATGGAAAAGGACAAAGAAAAAAGTCTTTAATTCCTTACATCATAAGATCTATGAAATTAAATAAAAAACCAAATATATTAAATTTGAGTGATAAAAACGATTACATACATATTAGTGATGTATGTAATTTTTTTCAAATGATTATAAAAAAAAAATTTGATACGGGAATTTATGACTTGGGAAGTGGTAAATTAACATCTGTGAAACAAATACTACAAATTATGATTAGTAAATTTAAATTTAAGAAAAATGAGTTTATTTTAAAATCTCATAGAAATACAAAAAATACATTTATAAAAGCTGACATAAATAAATTATATAAAAAATTTGGTTGGAAGAATAAAAATGATATTTATAAGGGATTAAATATAACAATTAATGATTATAACTAGAACACCATTTCGGATAAGTTTGGCAGGAGGTGGAACTGATTTTAAAAATTTTTTTTCAAAGGAAGATGGTAAAGTTATATCTTTTACAATAGATAAATATATCTATGTAATGGTAAAGAGACAAATTGGAATTGTTGATTATAAGTATAAAATTTCATGGAGCCAAATTGAATATTGTAATAAAATTGATGATATAAAACATCCAATAGTCAGAGAAACTTTAAAATATTTCAAAATCGATTATCCGATTGAAATATCAACCTATGCTGATGTTCCTTCTCAAACCGGGCTTGGGTCATCAAGTGCTTTTGCGGTAGGACTAGTTAACGCAATTTATTCTCTCCAGAACAAACAAGTGACAAAGTATCAAATAGCTAAAGTAGCTTCAGAAATTGAAATAGATATTCTTAAAAGACCAATGGGAAAGCAAGATCATTATGCCTGCTGCTATGGCAATGTAAATACTCTCACATTTAAAAAACACGAGGTTGAAATTAGTCCAGTATTTTATTCAAAAAATTTTTTAGAGTGTATAAACAATAATTTTTTTTTAATTTATACAAAGATAAGAAGAGATTCCTCTAAAGTATTAAAAAAACAAGTCGATGTTAACCCTATGCAAACCCAGATTCTATTAAAAATGAAAGATCAGGTTAATGAAATTTTAGATGTAATAAATAAAGATAAAAATTTTTTTAAAATAGGAAGTATTTTAGACCAAGGATGGAAATTAAAAAAAAAAATTAGTTCTAAAATTACCTCCTCAAAAATAGAAAACTATTATAAAAAACTTAAAACAAACGGAGCCATTGGCGGTAAACTTCTAGGAGCTGGAGGAGGGGGATTTTTATTAATTCAAGTTAATAAAAATAAAAAAAAAAAGGTATTACATTCAGTTAAAAATTTACATATTCTGGATTTTAAACTTGATACTTCTGGTACTAGAGTAACGTATTACGATAACTCTTTTTAATATTTATATATTTTGACATGTAGATTATTTAGTATATTTAATAAAAGAAAGATTTAATCTAATTTAAATGAAAGATTTCAAAATAAATAAAATTGATCAAATAAATCTTGAGGTATTTGGTGGTTGTAATCTTGCTTGTCCAATGTGTCCTCAAGGTATTGAAGGTGGAAGAGAAAAAGAATTTAAAAAAACTCTAAGTGAAGAACTGTTTAAAAGTATTATTGATCAGGCTATACCCCTAGGTTTGAAATTTGTTAATTTGTCAGGCAGTGGAGAACCTTTGTTAAATAAAAATTTTGAGAAATATTGCTCTTATTTAAGAGAAAGAGGTATAGTGTCGATGATAAATACAAATGGTAAATTATTAACAAAAGAAAAATTTGAAAATTTATGTATAGCAGGACTTGATATTATAAAAGTTTCTTGTATGGGATGGGACAAAGAGAGTTATGCTCACTGGATGTCCCACGATTATTTTGACCAAATGAGAGAAACTCTTGCTCAATGTTTGAAAGTTTTAAAAGAAAAAAAATATAATACTTTTTTACAAACGCATCATTTAATTCAAGATTATAATAAGAAAGATTATCAATTACAAAAATATTTGGATAATTGGGTAAATTATTTAGGTATAGATTCTGAGATCTGGTTAGCTCATAACTGGAGTGGTGTATACAATGAGGATGCCCCAAACACCACACATTCAAGACATCAGGAGTTTAGAGAAAGAAAAAGAAGATCTTGTGGACGACCTTTGGCAAATGTAATTGAAATTCGAGCAGGTGGATTAGGTAAAATGAAAGGTGCTGTTGTTCCTTGTCCAAATGTTTTGGGTCAAGACTCAAAAGCTGTTATGGGTCATTTGGAGGAGGACTCATTAATAAATATTGTTAACGGAGAAAAATATGTTGAACTTAGAAAGAAACATGTCGATGAAAAATTTGATGACATAGATTATTGTAAAAATTGTGATCACTTGATTGATGTTCCAGAGTCATTAGTTTGGACTAATATTAAGAAAAGAAAATATGGTGGCAGTAGAGTTTCTTTTATTGACTATGTTGGATCAATTAAGAATTTCAAATAAAAATTAAAATTTAATGAAAAGAATTTTTTTGACAGGTTCAACTGGTTTATTAGGTTTGTCTTTGTACAAAGAATTAAAAATAAAATTTAAAATTTTAAGAATCTCAAATAATAAAAAGTATAAATTAAATAAATCAATAAGATACTTACCATTCAATTCTAAGGAAAAAATTAATAAATTTATTAAAAAGGAGGGTATACCAGATTATTTTATTCATTGTGGTTGGGGTAAAATGGATGAACCTTCTTCAGATTATCATATAAAAGAAAATGTTAAATTTTCAAAAAACTTAATTGATAGTTTTTTTAGATCTGGGTTAGAGAAATTTATATTCATTGGAACAATTAATGAATATGGAGATAATTTAGGGATTGTTAAAGAAAATAAAAAACCAAAAGGCAAATTAAGAAATTATGAAAAAGGAAAAACAATAGTTGGAGACCATGGAAAATTTAAGGCGAAAAAACTTAATAAAAAATTTATTCATTTAAGGATTGCTAATCTTTTTGGACCAATTACTAAAAAAAAATCTTTGATTTATTCAATGCATGCTTCAGATAAAAAAAATAAAAATGTAGAAGTTTCTTCACTAAAATTTTATAGAGATTATTTGCATGTTGATACTGTTGCTAAATATATCTCGAAATTATTATTAAACTGTAACAACTCATCTGTAGTAAATGTCGGCTCAGGTAAAAAATTACTCATGCGTAACTTTGTTAAATTATACTGGAAAATACTAAATAAGAATAAAAACGAAATAAAATTTTCAAAAGATATAAATTTAAAAATTAACCCTGGTTTTTTTATGGACATTAGTAAACTAAAAAGTATAACAAGATCTAAATTAAAAAGAACTTTATTAAAAGAAATCAAAACAAATATTAAACAATTTAAAATATGAGCACATCAAATATAAAAGTAGCAGACTATATTTTTCAAGAAATACAAAAAAAAGGCGTTGATTTTGTTCCAATTTATCAAAGTGGAAATGCTTTGCATCTGATAAATGCGGTGGGCAAAAACAGAAAGCTTAGAGAGTTTGTTAATTACCATGAACAAGCTAATGGTCTAGCTGCCGAAGCATATGGAAGATTTAAACAACTTGGAGTTTGTTGTGTAGGAGCAGGTCCTGCTGCTACCAATCTATCATCAGCTATAATGTCAGCGTATTGTGATTCTATTCCGTCATTATTTGTAACTGGCCAAGTAGGAATGTTTCATAATAAGTTAAAAAGAAAGATTAGACAGAGAGGTTTTCAGGAAGTAGATGTTCAAGCGCATATGAAACCTATAAGCAAGTATTCTGTAATGGTAAAAAAAGTCGAAAATATTAGATATGAATTAGAAAAATGTATTTACCTCGCAACCAATGGTAGACCAGGACCTGTTGTTATCGATGTGCCATACAATGTTCAAGTTTCTAAAATAAATCCAAATAGATTAAAAGGTTTTAAACCACCAATTAAAAAATCAAAAACCTCATACTATCAGTCCATAAGTAAACAACTTTTGAATGAAATTGAAAGATCAAAAAAACCTTTGATTTTGTTAGGTGGGGGTGCTCAAAATGTAAAAAATAATAATTTAGTTTTAAAATTATTAAAAAAATTAAATGTTCCAGTAACAACAACATGGCAATCAGCTGATATGCTTTACTATGATTTTCCATTAAACATGGGATCTGCCGGTAGGAGTGGAAATAGATCAGCAGTGTATTCTATTCAAGAATGTGATTTATTAATTAGTTTTGGGTGTAGGTTTACTACAAAAGTTGTAATTAATGAAAAAACATTTGCATCTAAGGCTCTGAATCATTTTTAGCTTATTTTGTAAAAAAAAAACTTAAAAATAAAAAAATTAAGTTTTATGGTTTTGACAAAATCAACAAAGAAGATTCAAAAAAAATCAACATACTGGATAAAAATTTATACAAAAGTATAACAAAAAATACTTCATCTGTTGTGCATTTAGCTGCAATTTCAAGTTCAAAGGACTTTGAACTAAACCCAGAAAACGCTTATGATGTTAATATAAAAGGCACAATTAATCTTTTAAAATCTGCGTATAAAAAAAATGTTAAACAATTCATTTTTGCCTCTACAGAATGGGTCTATGGTGAATCATCTAAAAAAAAAATTAACGAGAAATCAAAAATTGAAAGTTTAAAACTTGGCTCTGAATATGCTGTTTCAAAATATTTATGTGAGGAAATAATTAAATATTATTGCTCGTTATTTAATATTAAATTTGTGATACTAAGATTTGGTATCATTTATGGCCCAAGAAAAAATAAAGCAAATTGGTCAGCTGTAGAGTCACTTATTAGCAAAGTTTCTCAAAACGAAAAATTAATAGAAGTTGGATCAAAAAGAACTGCGAGAACTTTTATTCATGCTGACGATGTTGCTGAGGCAATTATTAAAACTCTAAAATATAAAAAATCAAACACATTAAATTTGTCTGGAGATAAACTAATTAATTTAGGAGAAATTATTAAAATTTCTAATGAAATTTTAAATAAAAATTCAAAAGTAATTGAAAAAAATAAAAAAAACTATAATTTTAGAAATACGAGCAATAGTTTAATCAAGAAAGAATTAAAGTGGAGACCATCCAAAACACTTAGTTCATCGTTAATAGAAATAGCTAATTCTTTAAAAAAAATAAATTAATTTTGATAAGAAATATAAAATTTAAATCTAAAAAGTTCAAAAATTTTTTAAGATATATTAAAATGCCATATGAGAAGACTAATAATTCGTTTAAATGTAAACCCTGGATTTATAAAAATCTAAAAAATTTTTATTTTAAGTGTTACATTAAAGATAACAAAATATTAGGTGTAATTGTATTTTGTAAAAAAAAATTTAATTATCATATAAATTTTTTATATATATCAAGTAAACATAGAAATAAAAAAGTAGGTTATAAATTTTTAAAATATTTAGCTAATAAAAAAGATAGAAAATTAATAACTACTCATGTTCATAAACAATTAAAAAGAACAATTCGCTTTTATAAAAAGAATAATTTTTTTAAATATAGTAAGTATAAAAAAATAAAAGAAGTTGATTTTATAAGAAAAGAATCAATTAATTTTAACAAGAATGTTTATAATTCTAAAGAACTGCTTATCTTGAAAAATAATTAAAATTTGAGAATTTTTATGTCAAAAATTAAATATTTATATTCATGTTAGATAATTTAACTATCTTAATAACTACATATAATAGATACACCCTCTTGAAGCGATTGATTACATTTTACAATTCATTTGATTGTGAAGCAAAAATTATTGTTTTAGACTCTTCATCAAATACTTCAATCGATAAAGATTTGTATTCTATGTTAAATTCAAAAAATATAATTTGGAAAAAATATGATCCTGAAATTTTTTTTGCAAATAAAATAGCTGATGGGTCTCAATTAATCAAAACTGAATTCTCAGTATTATGTGCGGATGATGATTTCATATTTCCATACGCTTTAGAGGAAGCAATCGATTATTTAAAAAAAAATAAAGATTTTTCATCATGTCTTGGCAATCAATATAAGCATCATATATTAAATTTTTTTGGAAAAAAATTTGTAATATTTCAGCAAAACTCCGTTAATGGATCTGAAATTATTGATAATGATTGTTTTGATAGAATAATTAAATACATGTCGGGAAAATCAATTTATTATCCTTTTTATGCAGTTCACAGAAGCAATGATTTTAAAAAAATTTGGATTGAAACCAGCAAATACGTAGATTATTGGGGTCTATCAGAGGTATTTCCATGCGTGATAAGTTTATCTATGGGAAAAATGAAAGTAATGGATACTCCCTATACGACTAGGGAAAGAAGTAATTTAGTTTGGTATAATGATAAAATTAAACAAAAAATGTATTCATTAAATAAAATTAATAAAGCAAAAAGTGGATTGACCAAAATATTAAATGAGACAAATTCCAAAAGTTATGAAGAAAATTATAATTTTCTAGATAAGGCATTCGAAATCTTAGTTCAAAGATTAATACACAAATCACTCACTAAAGATAATTATTTTAAGTTAAAAAATAATATAAAAAATACAATCAATAATATACCAATTTTAGGTACAATTATTTTTAAAACATACATTTATATATTTAGATTTATTCGTTTATATTTAATAAATAAATCATTGTTTAAAAAATTTCTTGATCAAAACACAAAAAATAAAATCGAAACATTATTAAAAAGTGATGAATATGATTTGAATGAAGTTAGCAGAAGTAGAAAAGATTATGATTTTTAATGATAAAATATTAAATATTAAAATTAAAAATATTTTTTAATAATTATGAATTTAACTTTAATGATAGCGACAAAGGATAGACCAGAATTTCTATCTAGGACCTTGGAATATTATAGTATTGCAAATTTTGAAGGTAAAATATTAATTGGAGACTCAAGTGATAAATATAATTCTGAAAAAAATATTTCAAAAATTTCAGATTTAAAAAAAAAAATAAATATAGAATACTTTATAGATACTAAATTGAGTTCTGATCAAATGATATTATTTCTTTCTAAAAAAGTAACTACTGATTATTCAGTGATGATTAATGATGATGATATTTTAATTTTATCATCTATTGAACCTTGTTTAAAATTTTTAGATCAAAATTTAGATTATTCTGGTGTAAATGGAAATGCCTTTAATCTAGCTATCGATAATAACTCAGCAAAACCGTACGGAAAAATCACATTATTCAACAAATATCCATTGGCAAACTATATTGATGAAAATCCATTAATAAGAATTTTTAATTATTTTGACAATACCCTTAATGTCAATATGTCAATTATAAGATCCGAGGTAAATTTACAAGCATTTGTAGCGATTGAAAATCTAAATAAATTTGATTCTTCATATGTTTTTGGAGAACTAATTCATGCTTCGGTAGTATTATCAAAGGGCAAAATTGGTTCATTAGACGGTTGTTATCTTATTAGACAAAAACATGAGGGGCAGCATTATAGAAATATAAAATATGATGAATGGATTAAAAAAAGCAATTTTATTGATGCCTCAACACAATTAAAAAATATTATTATTAAAGAGATTGAAAAGTATGAAAATTTAACAACTAATGATATTTCAAAAATAGATCAATTGATTTCACAAAAAATTAAATCTGTAATTCAAAAAATGATTAATTTGAAAAATCGTTATTTAATCTATAAATTTAAAAAGTTTTTTAGTAATATAATATTTCTTATTAAAACTATTAATTTGGAAAAAAATTCAATACAAAAAATAAAACCTAATTATGCCAATCATTCTAAAATTGATCAAAATTCAATTGAGATATATTTAAACTTAATTACTCAATCAAAATTTAGCAAAAATAACTTTGAGTAAAATTCACTTAGTATTTAATTAAAGATTATATTGAATTTTTAATTAAAAAGATTATGAATAAATTACACTATGCAATTATATTAATGTTATTATTCCAATAGCATTGAATTGAAAGGATTTTAAATTGATATTCACAGATAATAATTTTTCAAAAAAATTGTTTAAAAAATTAGAAGATTATAAAAAATATATTAAAAAACACTCTTTAGATAAGAAGTTAAATATCAATTTTAACAAAAAAACAAAAATTATTAAAAAAAAATATTCTCTTTACTATAATGTTACACAAGATTTAAAAAAACCACTAGAACCAGAATTTGATGATCTTTGTAGACTTCACTTTCTGATTTCTTCAAGAAAAGTGACTACAATTTTAGAATTTGGTGTTGGAAAATCCACAATTATTTTTGAAGATGCTTTATTAAATAATAAAAGAAATTATGAAAAATATGTTAAAAAAAATTTAAGACGGAGAAATGCTTTCGAGTGTTTTTCTGTAGATACATATAAAAAATGGATTAAAAAAACAAAATCAGAAGTTGCATTTTCTAGAGTTTTTTTCCAATTTTCAAAAATTCATATGGATAAATTCAATGGTCGAATTTGTACCTTTTATGAAAAATTACCAAATATATGTCCAGATTTTATTTATTTAGATGGGCCAGATTTATATTCTGCAAATAATGATATAAATGGAATTACAACAAAACATTCTGATAGATTGCCAATGTCAGCAGATATTCTGGCAATTGAGCATTTTTTATTACCCGGAACGCTTATTGTAGTAGACGGTAGAACTGCAAACGCTCGATTTTTAAAGTCTAATTTTCAAAGAAATTGGATATATTGTCATGATGTTTCTGCAGATCAGCATTTTTTTGAATTATGTGAAACCCCTTTAGGTATATATAACGAAAAGCAATTAAAGTTTTGTTTAGGAGAGGCATATTTTAAAAGATTAAGTAAATTTAAAAATAAGACAATGTAATGAGTTTAAAGTATCGTAAGGAAAGAATTAATAAAATATCAAAAAACTGGGGATTAAAAAAAAGCCACGATTTGATGGTCACCTACAAAATTCCAGAAGATAAATTTGAAGAATTGATTAAGAATATCAAGCTTTATGTTTCAAAAGCATTAAATTTTAAATTTGTTGATGACGAAAAAACTTTTTTAGAAAAAGTTGACAAAAATAAGAAAAATAGAAAAAACATAACTCCTAATGGAGGTGTAGTACCGAAACGCGAATTTCATCTTGAATATAATATGATTTTAAGAGCTTGGTCAGATATAATTAAAAATATGGTTTCTAATGATGAAAAGTTATTAAAGTTATTTCGAACAACACCCAACATTAGGGTAAAGTATGGTAAAGAACTAGAAGATAATGTGGGAAGAGGTTTGAGTACTTCAATACCACATTCTGATGCTTGGGTTGAGGGACCGTGGGGGATGAATTGTTTTGTTCCTTTAATGGGGGATACACATAATAATAATCTATTATATTACGAACCTGCAAATGAGTTTAAAGAAGAATTTTTAAAAACGTCACCTACTTATGATCAAATGCAATGGGTTTTAAAAGAATATAAACCAATAAATAATTTGAAACCTACTCCAGGTAATATTTATATATCTGATTATGCGCTAATTCATAATACGAACAGAACTAACAACTCTAAGACAAGACTATCTATAGATACTACAGTTTTTGTTGGAGAGCACATGCCTCATGATGATAGGATAGCTGAATATAGAGACTCAATTCCTAAAACTGGAATTGATGAATTTGTTGATGCTGGACAGTATGAAAGTGAACAGTTTGCAGAAAAGAAATCTGTATATTCTCATTACACCTCTAAAGTAGTTAAAACTTTAAAGTTGAAAATGTAGATAATTCAAATATTAATTATAAAATTATTATGAAAAAAAAAGCTATTATTCTTACAGGAGAGCTAGCACAAGATCATGAATTTATTTATCCTTTTTACAGATTACTAGAGGAAAGAATTGAAGTAGACGTTTGCACACCAAGTGGTGAGGCTGTAATGGGAATTTTAGGAACCCGATTACCTCCAAACAAAACTCATGAAGTAAAAAAAATTTCAGATATTTCACCAGATAAATATGATCTTTTGGTAATTCCAGGTGGTGTTAAAGCTATGGAAAAATTAAGATTGGAAAAAGAATTTATAAAATTTATTAAAATATTTTGTGAAAAAAAAAAATTAGTTGCATGCATATGTAGTGGAATACAAATGATGATAAGTGCGAATGTTATTAAAGATAGAATAGTTTCTGGTTATTATAGTCTACAAATTGATATAGAAAATGCGAAAGCAACATACAGAGACCTAGAAGTAGTTGAAGATAAAAATTATATAACTACCGCACATTACAAGGATATGGGACCCTGGATGGCAGCAGTGATAAAAAAATTAGGTAATGAAAGTTAAAGAAAGTGTTTATGATAATTTTATCATAAAAAAACCCTGGGGTAGGGAATATGTAATTTATAGAAATAAAAAAGAAATTGCTGTAACAATACTTTTTATAAAATACAAAAAATCAACTTCACTTCACTGTCATCCTAAAAAAAAAACTGGTTTTGTTTTACTTGATGGCAAGGCCAAAATACAACTTGGATTATATAATTCTGGTCAAAAAATCTTCAACAGACATTCTAAATTAATGATAAGAAATGGGTTGTTTCATAAAACTACTTCTTTATCAAAAAAAGGTTTAATAGCTTTAGAGTTTGAAACACCTGTAGATAAAAATGATTTAGTTAGGTTTTCAGACAGTTTTGGAAGAAAAAAGTTACCTTATGAAACTGGTAAATTTTTTGAGAAAAAAAGGGGAAAAGATATCATCAAAATTAATAAATCTGCTCAAAGCCAGACAATAAAAGTAAAAAATAGAGTTTTTTATTATGAGGTGCATAAAAATTTTAAAAAAATAATCAAATATAAAGATACTGATATTTTTGGAATATTATCAGGAACAGTTGTGGATAGCCAAAATAAATCTGTACTTAATTCTGGCGATATTGTTAAAACTGGAACATTAAGAAAATTATCAAAGAGATTTAAAATAGGCAAAGAATTAAAACTTTTTAGATTTATTAAATGAATAAAAAACTAGTTTATAGTTTTTATCCATATGTCAAAGTTTACACAGAAAGCTATAGACATAACAAAAAAATAATTAATAATTTTCATAATATTAAGCTTCTTAACGGAACTATGGTGGTAGTTCAGAATAATAATAAGGTTTTATTATGCAAAGAGTATAGACGTGCATTCAAAAAATTTGTTTGGAGTCTTCCAGGAGGTGTGGTTGAAAAGAGATTATCACCTCTTTCAACAATTAAGAAAGAATTATTTGAAGAAACTGGCATTAAAGGTAAAGACTGGATTTTGGTGAAAAAATTTAAAAGAAATGGTAATTACGACTGTGGTTCAGATTTTGTTTATTTTACAAAGCTTAAATCAAAAATAGATAACAGTGAATTTTCAAATAGAAATCTTTTTTGGATTGATAATAAAAAAATTTTAGAAATTGTTAAAAAAGATAATTCTTTAACACCAGGTGTAATATCAGCTTTATGCTTATATTTAATAAGTAAAAAAATATTATAAAATTAAATTGGAACTTCTTTAAATAGATTGGTTTTAATATTCTACATCATGATCATGATGTCTTCTTTTAATTTTATGATTTGTCATTTCCTCAATATGTTGTTTTGTATTTTCTCCAAAAGTAGATTTTATCATATCTAAATATTTAGAGTTCTTAAAATACTCATCAAACGCTTTATCTCTAAAATCTAGCACTTTAGATGCTTTAATCTTTTCAGTTCTTAATGGCAAAGTATCATACCCGTGCTGAGAATATCCTATCCATCCTGGCCCACCTGGATCATCAGGTAGTCTCCATTTTTTTTCTTTTGCTAGCGGGTAGAGTTGTGATCCAGGATACGCCATAGCAGAATAAAAATTTGCCCACTCACTATTTATATTAAGAGCCATATCTAAAGTTTCTCTCATTGAGGACTCATCATCATCTGGTAAACCAAAAATATAATTTGCTCCAACATAAAATCCTAAATCTCTTACTTTTTTAACAATTTTTTCAATATCATAATTTGCAAATCTACCTTTTGTTACCCCATCTCTTACATGTTTAGAACTAGACTCAATTCCAATGCCTAACCATCTAAATCCTGATTTATTCATTTTTTTTAGCATTTCATCGTCATTTAATGTGTCAATTCTCGCGTAAGCCCAAAAATTTAATTTATCACCAAGTCCTCTTTTTAAAATTTCATCACATATTCCATTTACTTGCTTTGGGTTTAGAACGAACATTTCGTCTGGAATTTTTATGTTACAAATTCCATGTTCATTAACTAAAAATTCTAGTTCTTTAATTATGTGTTTTGGTGACCAAAACCTTATTGCATTTCTTTCAAATGGAGCATTAATACAACAGAAACTACATTTAAATGGGCATCCTAAACTTGTTTGTAGCGAGGCATATTTGTTTCGACTTTTAAGATCATGAAATGTATGCCAGTTATGAGCCTTATATTTACTCATGTCCAAGAGATCCCATGCTTGACCAGATAAGTTTTCATCTAAATTTTGAAACATTTCCGATCTTTTATTGCCAACTATCTCTCCAGTTTTTTTATCTTTAAACCATAAACCTTCAATTTGTGAAATTGAGGGTTTTGAAGATTTAATGTTATTAATTAATTTTTCAATTGTTATTGGACCCTCACCTTGACACACAAAATTATAAGGATCATTTTCTAAAGTTTGTCTTGGAAGAGCTGAGGCATGTGTTCCAACTACGATAGATAAAATATCATTGTTAGATAATTCATTAACATAATTACATACTTTATTACTACCAGGCATGCATTGGGTTGAAGCTGAAGGTTGTTGACCATAAACCATATAAATTGCCAGAGTTGGATTTTCTTTCACAATTCTTTCTGCAGTCTGCTTATGAGTTAAAAATTCTGCTTCTGCATCAAGGATTTTTACATTGAAGTTTCTTTTAATTAAATATTTTGCAATTAAAGAAGACCAAACTGGAGGTTCTATAGCAGCATATTTGTTAGCTAATTCTTTTTGATAAACTTCTAGTCTAGAAGGAGGGGTTATTAGCAATGCATCTAATTTACTCATACTACTTATTATTGATTAATTTTGAAACTTTTTTACATACTTCATTAGAGGATGGAGTTCCGTTTATAAATTTAACCGAACATCCTGGGGATCTATCTTTCATTCCTAAATTTATAACTTTCGTTCCTTTAACTTTATTCATCAGTTTGTAAGCAATATGTTCTGATATACCACATATTTCATAAGTTGAGTCAATTACTATAGCTTTTTTCGTTTTCTTTAATGAATCTATATATTTTTTTTTAATATTAAATGGTTTTAACCAAAGTAAATGAAAAATATCTGCTGTAATACCAAGCTTTTTTAATTTATTCTTTATTTCTAAAGATTGAAATCTTACTGCAGATATAAGAAACAAAGTAACTTTTGAATTTTTGTTAATGTCGTCTATAAATTCTTTTTTTTCTTTGTATGATCTTCTATGCTCACTCACAAGCAAAGGTAAGTCAGACTTTTTAAAGAATTGCCATATTTTTTTATACTCCTTAGGTGTCATTGGAGCACAAATTGGTAGTCCAGGCATGTGAGCAAATGGGGAGTGATAACAGTTTGTATGAATTGGACCTGAACTTATACCCTCAGATGCTATTGCTCTTATAAAAACAGGTGCTGAATACCCAAAAATCTCTTTTGATTTAGCAGCATTGTTTATTAGAGGACTAGCATTTAACCACAAAAAACTTTGAAATCTTAAAATGAATATAGGCTTCCTTCCACCAACTGCAGCACCTACAGCGAAGCCTGCTCCTGCTACATCAGTCATAGGGAATTCGATTATACCTTTTTTTTGGGCGGGAACTGTATTTTGCACCCATCCAACAGCACTTAAACATTGACCCATGATTACACCTTTGTTTTTTTCGATGTGCTTTTTAGAAATATCTCTTATAGTTTCTGCAACTGTTTTTCCCATAATTTTTTTGACCATTTTTTGTGAAGCATTTCTGTGCTATTAACAAATTTTTCTTGATTTTTATTTTCTAAGATTTTTTTAACAATTTTATATCTTGACCAAAAGTATTTTCCCTCCTTATCCTTCCCAGCACCCTCATGCCAATATTCTCTGCACGTTCTAATATTAATTAATGCAGGTACATTTTTTTTCTCAATTTTTTTAATATTATAATATATAGTTAAAGGATCATCAGTGATATCTATAGCATTTATCCCAAAAGATTTTGCTACATCTACCAATTTCCATGACCTTCTGTCTTTTGTTGGGGTCAAAACTGATAGGTCGTTGTCATCACAAATAAATAAAATATTTAGTTTCTTCTGAGATGCAAATCCGAAAGTAGCTAATACATAATCTTCTTCAGCAGCTCCATCTCCAAAATAACAAATTGTTTTTTTGCTTTTATTCACCAATGAATATCCTGCAGCTACTGGCACTTGATCACCAATTAATCCAACGTGCCCATACATTCCGATTTTTTTATCAAATATTGGAGGAGACCCTCCCATACCTTTATTTGTGCCAGTATTAAGCCCTATTAACTCATCCACCAATTTTTTAGGACTCCCTCCATTAGCTAGATAAATTCCGTGACCCCTGTGTTGTCCGAATGATATAGAATTTTTAATAGATAGAGCAACTGTACTATATATACTTTCTTGACCAAGACATAAGTATATTAATGTTTCAAATTTTTTTTCTAATCTACTCTCATAAGCTCTAAGCTCAAATTGTCTAATATAAGACATTTTAAAAAAAATTTTTTTAAGTAGTTCTATATTTTTTTGATTATAGCTTAGCTTTAAAATGTTATAATTTTGAAAATTCATTGAGTTAGTATATGTTTATATATATTGTTATTTTAATAAAATATACTGATAAAAGGAGCCAATATATTTTTTTGATAAATAAAGCAAGTTTAAATTCTAATTTGATCTTTTTAAATTTTAAATATTATTAATGATTGTCTCAAGAACCCCTTTTAGAATTTCTTTTTTTGGTGGAGGCACTGATTTTCCACAATGGTATTTTAAAAATGGAGGAAAAGTAATATCTACTGCAATTAATAAGTATTGTTATATTTCAGCAAGAATTTTACCACCATTTTTTAAATATAATTATAGATTAAGATATTTTAAAGACGAACATGTTTCCAAAATTGATCAAATCAAACACCCAAGTATAAGAGAGACAATCAAGTATAAAAAATTTAAAAATAATTTAGAAATTGTTCATAATGCTGATCTTCCAGCACAATCTGGATTAGGTGCAAGCTCAAGTTTTACTGTAGGCCTTTTAAATTGTTTGGGTGCAATTAATAATGAATTGATTTCAAAAAAAAGTCTTGCAATGCAAGCAATAGACATTGAACAAAATAAAATAAAAGAGCATGTTGGTTCTCAAGATCAAATGACTGCAGCATTCGGTGGATTTAATGTGATTAATTTTAATTCAGATTTTATAGAAGTTAAGCCAGTAAATTCAAAAAAAAATATTGAAAAATTAGAAAAAAGCATTTTTTTAATTTTTACTGGTTTTCAAAGGAGTGCTCAAAAAATTGAAAAACAAAAAATAAAAAAAATTTCTTATAAAGAAAGTTATTATAAAGAAATTCAAAAAATCACAGATAGAGCCGAAGAAAAAATTTATTATTCTAAAAACATAGTTGATGACTTTTCAGAATTAATGAATGAATATTGGTGGTATAAAAAAAAATTATCTGAGGAAGTTGCTAATAGTAAAATAAATCAAATTTATAAAATTGGAATAAAAAATGGTGCATACGCAGGAAAAATTACTGGCGCAGGTGGGGGAGGATTTATGGTTTTTTTCATAGATAATAAAAAAAGAAAAGTTTTAGAGGAAGCATTTAAAAACTATATAACTGTTCCAGTATCTTTTGATAAAATAGGATCACAAATAATATATAATCAGGAATTAAGATAACTTCTAAATTATAAAAAATGAGAGAAATTAAAGTTTTTAAAAGCTCAATTTTTAAAGATAATAGAGGAACCTTGTGGACTTCTTGGCAGAAGAATAAAAAATTAAAATTAGTTTTTAATCACGATAAATTTTCAATTTCAAAAAAAAAAGTTCTAAGAGGTCTCCATTATGATCATAAAACATGGAAACTAATTAGTTGCGTGTATGGCAAGGTATTTTTTGTGGTTGTTGATTGTAGAAAAAAGTCTAAAAATTTTCTAAAATCTTTTTCAATAAACCTAAATGCTAAAGATAATATTCAAGTTTTAGTGCCACCCTATTTTGCAAATGGTCATTTGTGTTTATCAAAAGAATGTGTATTTCATTATAAACTATCATATAAAGGACAGTACTCAGATGTAAAATCGCAAAAAGTATTAAAATGGAATGATAGTAGATTAGATATTAATTGGCCTTTAAAAAAAGGTATAATATTGAGTAAAAGAGACAAATAACATAGATATGTGTAAAAAATGCTATTTTTTATTAGAAAATACTAAATAATAATTTACTTTTTGACAATGGATAAAGATAAAAAATTATATCAAACATTTTACAAAAAATATTTCTACTTTGGTAAAATAAATATTCTATTTTTACCTTTAATTTTTGGAATTATTTTTTTTTCATATTCTCATAAAAATATTGATAGATATTACACAGCAGTTTGGTTGACAAAAACTGCACCAATTTTTGAAAATTATTTTAATAAGTTCTCGAAGGATAGTTTAAATTTAGGAGAAGCTAGAAATAATTTTGAATATTTATTTATTACAAGGCTTACTTCGATTAAAAATTTCAAAAAATTTATCAGCGAATATAAAAAACAATCTTTGTCAAAGGAAAAGAAAAATATAATAATAAATAGTTTTTCTGATTTTTTATACGACTCAAATAATTTTAAATTAAAAAATGCATATAATTTAGATTTTTATGAATTAAAAGTTGAACACTCGAATGATACTGATGGATTAGAATTATTAAATTCATATGTTCAATATACAATTAAAGAATTATTGTTTTATTTTATCAATTTATCAGAATTAAACACAGTTGAAAAAATTAATTCAACTGAAAATTCATTAGAAATTTTGGATGGAAACTATTTACTAAATTCATCAATAAATAACCTGATTAACGAAAATTTGGAAATGTCTAGTGCAGATAAAGAGAATTTAATATTGGTATTCAATACTGATTTATTAAATAAAAAGTTAAGGCTTTATAAAAAAGACTTAGATGAATTGCAAAATCTCTATAATGACCAAAAATTAAAACAAAAAAGTATTTTAGAGGGTGATAATACTTTTACAGATGATGAAAAAAATAAATTTTTTGAATGGGATCCTATATTAAAAATTGAAAATGATACAAAAAGAGTAAATCATTTAAATCACTTTATTAAAGGAATTATATTTGGTTTTTTGATTTATTTTGTATTAATATTTTTTAAAATAATCGTTAGAACAAAATTAATAAGTTAATGAAAAAAAAAATTCAATTTCCTTTAATGAGGAATAATATTTTAAGAGAAGATTTAGATAAAATAATCAGGTATTTAAAAGGAAATGATCCAATTTTAACTAATGGAAAAAAAGTTAGAGAGTTTGAAGACAAGTGGTCAAAATGGTTAGGTATTAAATATAGCGTGTTTGTTAATTCAGGTTCTTCAGCTAATTTGTTAAGTATGGCAATACTTAAAACCAAATTTCCAGAGGGTGGTGAGGTAATTGTGCCGCCTTTAACTTGGGTTTCAGATATTTCATCTGTAATTCAAAACGGATTTAAGCCAATATTTATTGATATTAATCCAAAAACACTCGCTATAGACTCAAAAAAAACTATTTCAAAAATTAATAAAAAAACTAGGTGTATTTTTCTTACTCATGTTCAAGGATTTAATGGTTTAACCGATGAGCTATTAAATGAAGCAAAAAAAAAAAAGATTCCAATCATTGAGGATGTTTGTGAGTCTCACGGAGCAAAGCATAAAAATAAAAAATTAGGAAGCCTAGGCTGGATATCAAACTTTTCTTTTTACTATGCTCATCATATGACAACTATTGAAGGAGGAATGTTTTGTACCAATGACAAAATCGCTTATCAAAAGGCTAGATTGCTTCGTTCTCACGGTATGGTACGAGAGTCAGATGATAAAAAATTTAAAAATCAATATATTAAAAAGTATCCAAACTTGAATCCTGATTTTATCTTTGCGTTTCCTGCATATAATCTCAGGAATACAGAAATAGCTGCAATTATGGGAATAAGCCAGTTAAAAAGATTAGATAAAAATATTTATAAAAGAACACAAAATTTAAAATATTTTTTGAAAAAAATAGATCCTGAAATTTATTATACTGATTTTGATTTAAGGGGATCTAGTAATTATGCTTTTAATTTGATTTTAAAAAAACCAAATAAAGTTTTTGTGAAAAAATTAATATATAAAATGAAAAAAAATGGTATTGAATTTAGAAGAGGAAGTGCTGGAGGTGGAAACCAAATTAGACAACCTTATTTAGAAAAAATAGTTTCAAAAAAACTTCACAAAAATTTTCCAAATGTTGAACACATCCATTACTATGGTTTTTATATTGGTAATTTCCCAGATATTAAAAAAAAAGAAATTGATAAGATCTGTTCAATTTTAAATAGTGTTAATTAATTATTATGACAGTTGCGTATATATTAGCAGGTGGATTAGGCACCAGGCTCAGAAGTGTGGTTAGTGAAGTTCCAAAACCAATGGCACCAATTAATGGTGAACCTTTTTTAAAATTTATTTTAAATTTTTGGATAAAACAAGGTATAACAAAATTTGTTATATCTGTAGGATATCTAAAAAATCATATTAAAAATTTTTTTGGAGAAAAATATAAAGGTGTTTCCATAGAATATTTAGAAGAAAAAATTCCTTTAGGAACTGGTGGGGGTTTAATTATTCTTTCAAAAACAATGAATGAAGATTTTATTGTTATAAATGGTGATACATTTTTTGATGTATCTTTAAAAAAATTAAAAAAATTTAAAACAAAAATAAATGCAGGTATTGTTATTGCTTTATTTGAAAACAATAAGTTAGATAGATATGGACAAGTGATAACCAATGACTTAAATTGGCTGACAGGAATTAAACAATCAAATAAAAAATTATCAAATTTAGCAAATGGAGGTGTGTATTTGATGGATCCAAAAATTATTAATAAAAATAGTCATAAATATAAAAAAAAATGTTCTCTTGAGAAGGATATATTGCCAGATTTAATTAGACAAAAATATATAGTTGCAGGAGTTAGACAAAAAGGCAAATTTTTAGATATTGGTATTCCTTCAGATTATTTTCGTGCAAGCGAATTTTTAAAAAATTGATAAAGTAGTAAAATATATTAAATAGCAATATATAATATGAAAAAAAATATTTTAGTAACTGGTGGGGCTGGATACATTGGTTCTATACTGGTTCCAGAACTTTTAAAACTAGGACATAAAGTTACTGTTGTTGATAATTTTATGTTTAGTCAAACAAGTTTAAATCACTGCTGCTCACATCCAAATTTTAAAATTATAAATTGTGATATTCGTCATGAGAAATTAATTACACCACACTATCTTTCATCTGAAGTCATAATTCCATTAGCGGGATATGTGGGTGCTCCACTCTGCAATAAAGATATGACAGGAGCTCAGACAGTTAATCATGATGCAATAATGTTTATGTTAGATGCAGTGAAAGATGACCAAATTGTTTTAATGCCTACAACCAACAGTGCTTATGGATCTGGAAATAAAGATAACTTCTGTGACGAGAAATCTCCATTAAATCCAATTTCAAAGTACGCGCTAGACAAAGTAGCAGTTGAAAAAAAACTTATGGAAAGAAATAATTCTATAAGTTTTAGGCTTGCTACAGTGTTTGGAATGTCTCCAAAAATGAGAATAGATCTATTGGTAAATGATTTTGTTTATAGAGCTTTGAAGGATGGGTTCATTGTATTATATGAAAGCCATTTTAAAAGAAATTATATTCACGTTAAAGATGTCGCTTCAGTTTTTATTCATGCATTAAATAATTTTGAAATAATGAAAGGTGAAATATTTAATGTAGGCTTGTCAGATGCTAATTTATCAAAACTTGAACTTTGTGAAAGAATTAAATTGCAAATAAAAAATTTTATAATTATGGATGCTCCAATGGCAAAAGATCCAGATCAGAGAAATTATATTGTTTCTAATAAAAAAATTGAGTCAACTGGATGGAGACCAAAACACACTTTAGATGATGGTATTTTTGAACTAATGAAAGGATATAAAATGCTAGTAAATTCTAAATATGGAAATGTTTAACAGGCACTTTATTTTTTAGAATGAAATCTATCCCAAAACTTACCTCGGAAGTTTGGAGTTGTTTAAATAAAAAAAGAAAAAAAAGTTTAATTTTTGTAAGTTTACTAATGATTCTTGCTTCTCTTAGCGAAGCTTTCAGTATAGGTGCTGTCTTACCATTTTTGGCAATATTAACAGCCCCTGAAAAAATATTTGAGAATCCATTAGCGACCCCATTTATAAATTTTTTTGAAATAGAAACGCCAGCCGAATTATTGTTGCCTTCAACAATAATTTTTTCATTGGCTGCTTTATCAAGTGGATTTATAAGATTGTTATTATTATGGGTTCAAACCAAAGTTTCCTGGACTATTGGTGCTGATTTTACTGTTAAAGCTTATGAAAAAACTTTGTATCAACCATATATTTCTCATATATCTCGTAACAGTAGTGAAATATTAGAGGGAACAGTTAAAGCACGTGAGCTAATTGGTACAATTATACAACCAACATTAACAATAGTTGGCTCATTAATTATAACATTAGTAGTTTTGTCAGTTCTGTTTGCAATTAATGCTGTTGTTACTTTTTCAGCGTTTGTTGGTATTGCAACAATTTATTTGTGTATATTAAAAGTTACCCGAAATAAAATTAACAAAAATAGTAAAATTATAGCGGTTCAACAAAATAAGTTAACAAAAGCTATTCAAGAAGGATTGGGAGGAATAAGAGATGTTATTATTGATAGATCGCAAAAGTTTTATAAGACCATTTATTCTGATGCATTTCACCCTTATAGAATTTCAAGTGCTAGTAATCAATTTGTAAGTAACAGCCCAAGATTTGGAATTGAGGCATTGGGTATAGTGTTAATTGCAACTCTTGCGTATTTTCTTACTGTAAAAAATGGAATAATAGATAATGAAAGTAGTTCACAAATACAAAATAATGAATTTTTTTCAGCGATACCAATTTTAGGAACCCTCGCTTTAGGAGCTCAGCGTTTACTTCCTTTGTTACAGCAGTTATTTGCTGCATTCAATACTATTCGTAGTCATAGAGCCAGTATTGAAGATGCGTTAGAATTGTTAAACCAACCACTTCCTGTAGATTATGAAAAAAATAATCTTTCAAAAATTTCTTTTAAAAAAAATATTAAATTAAAGAATTTATATTTTAAATATAACAAACATTTACCTTGGATATTTGAGAATATAAATTTAACAATCCCTAAAGGAACCAAGGTTGGTTTTATTGGCAAAACAGGTAGTGGTAAAAGTACTTTTTTAGATCTTACTATGGGATTACTTCAACCAAATAGAGGTGATTTGCTAATTGATGATATAAATATTAATAATAATAATAGTTTTTCATGGCAATCACATCTTTCTCATGTGCCACAAGATATTTATCTAGCTGATACCAGTATAGCAGAAAATATTGCTTTAGGGGTGCCAGATAAATTAGTTGATTTGGACAAAGTTTATAAAGCTGCTGAAGATGCTGAAATTTCTGATTATATTAAGAAATTGCCATTTGGATACGACACGTTGATTGGAGAAAGAGGAGTTAAGTTGTCTGGAGGGCAAAAACAAAGAATAGGAATTGCAAGAGCATTTTATAAAAAATCTAGTGTAATCGTACTTGACGAAGCAACTAGTGCGCTTGATAATGAAACTGAAAATGTAGTTATACAATCTATTGAAAAGTTAGGTGATGAATTAACAGTTTTAATTGTCACTCATAGAGTTTCAACTTTGAAATTTTGTGATCTTATATTTCAAATAGAAAACGGTAGAATAAATCATATTGAAGATTATAAGGAATTAGAAAAAAATTTATAGATCGTTGTTTAAAAAATAAAAATTAAACAAACATTTTTTTTGAAATATGAAATATATTATTTAAAGAACAATTTAATAGAGGTTGATTATGAAAATTTTAGTTACTGGTAGCGAAGGGTATATTGGGAGTGTATTGACAAAAAAATTAGAGGAGTTAGGTCATGAAGTTATAGGTTATGATATCGGGTATTATTCGGACTGTCTAATATCAAAAACAAATGAAAAATTTAAAAAAATTAAAAAAGATATTCGAGATATTGAAGCAGAAGATTTAAACCAGGTAGATGCAATAATTCATCTTGCGGGATTATCAAATGACCCGCTGGGAGAATTTAAACCTTATTTAACCGAAGATATAAATTTTTTAGCAACAGTAAAAATTGCTAAATTAGCTAAACATCTTGGTGTAAAAAGATTTATATATGCATCATCTCAAAGCATGTATGGTGTTGCTTTGGGAGATGCTGAGCTAGAAGAAGACAACAGCGAGAAAAATCCACTGACTGCTTATGCAAAAACTAAGTGGTTAGCAGAAATTGAATTAAAAAAAATTTGTAGTAGTGATTTCACGGTAGTTTGTTTTAGACCATCAACAGTTTTTGGAGCTAGTCCAAGATTAAGATGCGATATTGTATTTAATAATTTTGTTGCATGTGCTTATACAACTGGAATAATTGAGATCAAAAGTGACGGAACACCATGGAGGCCAATCATCCATGTTCAAGATGTTTGTGATGCATTTATAGCAGGAATTGATGCACCAAAATCAATTGTTTCAGGCAAATCATATAATATAGGAGTTAAAAATGGAAATTATACAGTCAAGGATATTGCTGAAGCGGCTACCAAAAGTGTAAAAGGATCACGAGTGATTTATACTGGTGAGCATGGAAAAGATTCCAGAACTTATAAAGTTTCTTTTGATAAAATATTCAATGAACTAGGCGAATGGTATAAACCAAAATGGAATTTAAGTGATGGAGGTATTCAGTTAGTAGAATTTTTTAGAAGTAATAATTTTTCAGAGAATGATTTTAGAGGATTTAAGACGAATAGACTTATTAAATTAAAGTCATTAATTGAGAATAATAAAATTGATAACAATTTAAGATCAAAAAATCATTAAATAATGTCAAAAGAATTATTTATAAATTAATTAAACTATGACAATACAAACAGTTATTCTTTGTGGTGGTCTGGGTACGCGATTAAGGCCGATGACAAATAAAATTCCAAAACCTTTGGCTCTATTGAACGGAAAACCATTTATTTATTACATTTTAAAACAACTTAAATCACAAGGAATTAAGCGAGTTTTATTATTAACAGGTTATTTGGGAAATCTACTAAAGAAAAAAGTCGGAAATGGAAAAAAGTTTGGATTAGATATATCTTATTCAAGTGGGCCAGTAAATTGGGATACAGGCCGTAGATTGTGGGAATCAAAAAAACTAATAGATAAAGAATTTTTGTTGCTTTATTCAGATAATTTTTCATGTTTTAATTTAAATAAGATTAAAAAATTTCATAGAAAAAATGGTCTTAGTATAACGTTGACTGTTGCTTCTAAATCTCCAGGAAATATTTCAATATCAAAAAAAGGAATTGTGAAAAATTTTACAATTAAAAGATCTGCTAAAAATACTTTAGTTGAAATAGGTTATATGATAATTAAAAAAAATAATCTTTTTAAAGAATTTAAGAATAAAAATTGTAATCTATCAGAAATATTACGAACCTTAACAAAAAAGAAGCAAATTTCTGCACTCAAAACTGAAGATAGTTATTATAGTATTTCAGATAAAAAAAGACTTAAGGTAGCAGAAAAATATTTATCTCCCAAAAAGATTATTTTAATTGATAGGGATGGAGTAATCAATTTTAAAGCAAAAAAAGCAAGATATATAAATTTTTGGTCCGAGTTTTTTTTTATACCAAGAACTTACAACTCATTAAAAAAACTATCAAAAAAAGGTTTTAAATTTATAATCATATCAAATCAAGCTGGCATCGGAAGAGGTGAAACTAAGTTAAAAAACCTAAAAAAAATTCATGTAAATATGATTAAAAAATTTAAATTAGATGGAATAAAAATATTAAAAGTATACTTTTGTCCTCACAATTGGAATGATGGTTGTTTATGTCGTAAACCAAAGCCTGGAATGCTGCTGAAAGCATCTAAAGAATTTTATTTTAGGTTAGATAAGACTTTTTTTATTGGTGATGATCCTAGAGATTTGTCAGCTGCAAATAATGCAAATTGTAATGGAATATTATGGCAAAATAACAAAAAATTTCCTGATATTCATGATTTGGTCAATAAATCTTTAAATAGTGTGGATGGTTAAAGATTTAATATATGATAAACAAAATCTTTTTTAAAATTTATATAATCGGCATTTAAATATACTTGGAAAATAAAATTAAACTTGTTGGTGCTGGAAATATAGGAAGCAGATATTTAGAGGGGCTTGCTAAGTATGAAGGTTCTTTGGAAATAGATGTAAGTGATATAAATAAAAATTCTTTAAATTTAGTAGAGCAAAATTTTTTTGAGAAAAATTTAAATAAAAACAAACATAAAGTTTTATTCGATAATAACGATAGAAAAAAAAATTACGATTTGATAATCATTGCAACCTCTTCTAAGGAAAGATCTAAAATAATAGCAAAATATAAAAGTGATTTTGAAATAAAATTTTGGTTAATTGAAAAGGTACTTGAGCAATCTTCAGAAAATGTAAATAATATCCTTTCATTTTTATATAATAATGAAAAGAATATAGCGTGGGTTAATACGCCAAGGCGTATAATGAATTTTTATGCTAAATTAAAAAAAAAAATAAATAATTCTATTCCTCAAAGAATATATTTAAATGGAGGTCTTTGGGGTATGGCTTGTAACGCCATACATTTTATTGACATGGTAGAATGGCTGACAGATCAAAAAATTATTTCAGTAGATACAACTAACGTTGATAGTGAATGGATAAAAAGTAAACGAAAAGGATTTTATGAAATTACAGGAGAGCTTAATATTAAATACTCTAAAGGCACCCAATTAATTTTACGTTCTGATCCGTTAATTAAAGATTATATTATTAATATTGAAATGAACGATAAGGATTGTTGGCAAATTAATGAAAAAAAAGGAATCATGAAAAATTCCAATGGAGATAATATATTTGGTAATCTTGATTATATTAGTGATACTACTCACGATATAATAAAAAATATATTAAATTTTAACTCATGTGGTTTAACTAATATTAAAGATTCGTGTAGACAGCATAATATTTTTCTGGATGCTCTTTTAGATCATTGGAACAAACATAATAATAAAAAAGATACAACGGTACCAATAACATGATTAAAGAAAATATATGGTTAATAGGAAGTGGAGAAATGTCCATTGAATATGCCAAAGTTCTTAAAAAATTGAAATGTACTTTTAAAGTAATTGGAAGGGGGTTAAAATCTGCAAAAAAATTTGAAATAAAAACAAATAAAAAAGTTTATGTTAATGGACTAAAACATAACCTAAGGAAATTTAAACCTCCTAAATTAGCAATAGTTGCAGTTTCTACAGATCAATTATCAATTGTTTCAAAAATATTGATTGGTGCAGGTACCAAAAGATTGCTAATTGAAAAGCCAGGAGCTCTTAATATTGAAGAATTAAAAAAATTGTCAAAAATAAAAAGCGCTGAGATTTTTATAGCTTACAATAGGAGATTTTATGATTCTGTCACTCAAGCTAAGAAAATTATTCATAGAGATGGAGGATTGAATAGTATTTATTTTGATTTTACAGAGTGGTCACATAAAATTAAAAATTTAAATTATAATTCTAAAATTAAAAAAAAATGGTTGATTAGTAATTCTTCACATGTGATTGATTTAGCATTTTATCTTTGTGGACGCCCGAAATTTTGGACATACTGGAGTGATGGAAAATTAGATTGGCATCCTTCAGCACGTTTTTGTGGAGCTGGTATATCAAAAAAAGGAGTAATTTTTTCTTATTTATCTGATTGGACTTCACCAGGGAGATGGGGAATTGACTTAATGACATCAAAACATAGATTAGTATTAAGACCTTTGGAAAAATTACAAATTATTAGTTTGAATAGCTCAAAGACAAAATTAATTAAATCAAAAAGTAATTTGGATAAAAAATTTAAACCTGGCTTGTTTCTTCAGACCAAAGCTTTTTTGAAGGGTGATGATAAAAATTTATGCTCAATAGTTAGTCAAATAAATAATTTTGATCTTTATTACAAAATTGCAGGCTATAAAAAATAAATGAAAAAAATTCTAGTTTTTAATTAAATTAAGAATTAAATAAAAAATATGAAAAACCAAAATGTTTTAGTTTGTGGAGCAGGTTCAATAGGTAAAAGACATATAAAAAACCTCAAATTTATTGGTGAAAATGTAATAGCATGGAGGTCAAGGTCAAATTTAATTGGAAAATTAAAAAAAGAACTTCGTATAAAAGTTTTTGAAAATTTGGATAAGGCTTTGAAATCCTCAAAAGCTGTAGTGATTGCAACCTCTACAGATAATCATTTAAGCATAGCTTTAAAAGCTTTGAAATTAGGAAAACCTATTTTTATAGAAAAACCTATTTCAAATAATTATTCAAATATAAAAAAATTTATAAAATTAGGAAAAAAAAATATTGTTGAAGTAGGACATCAGCTTAGAATGCACCCTTCTTTGATAATTCTAAAAAAAAAATTAGATAAATTGCCAAGTAAATCGATTATGGGATACAGATTTGTAATGGGACAAAATTTAAAACAATGGAGAAATAATACTGACTATAAAAAAAGTTATTCCTCTAAATATTTAAAAGGAGGAGGTGCTTTGTTTGATTTAGTTCATCAAATCGATCTTGCTATTTGGCTCTTTGGTCCTGTAGAAAATGTTTTTGCTAATTTAGCCAATAGAGGTAAATTAAAAATTAGTGCAGATGATTTTACAAATCTAGTTTTAATTCATAAAAATGGTATAAATGGTCAAATACAATTAGATATGGTTTCTCCTTGCTACAGAGGAGAAAATGAAATTGTAACTAACGAAAACATTTTTTATTTTAACATTAAAAATGGAACACTTATTAAGAAAAATAAAAACAAAGAAAAAATAATATCAAAAGTTTCAAAAAAATTTAATAGAAATCACCTTTTTATTTCTCATATGAAATATTTTGTAAAAAGACTAAAAAATTATAGTCTAGATCCAGCATGTTCAATATTTGATGGTATTGCTTCTTTAAATGTATTAATGGCTGCTAGACAATCAAATAAAAAAAAAAAACTGATTAAAGTGGAGAATAAATTTTGAACGGTATTTGTGTTATTTCTGCAAGAGGAGGTAGTAAAGGTTTGCCTAATAAAAATATTCGAGTGTTAATGGGTAAACCCTTAATTGCATGGAGCATCCTTCAAGCACAGAAAGTACCTGAAGTTGAAAGAGTTGTAGTTTCAACAGATTCAGAGGAAATTTCATCAATAGCAAAACAATTTGGAGCTGAGACTCCTTTTGTACGTCCTTCGAATCTTGCCTCAGATAACTCAGGAAAATTTAAAGTTTTTAAGCATGCTTATACAAATTGTGTAAGTCATTACAAAAAAGATTTTGATTTTTTTTTAGATCTTGATTGTACCAACCCATTAAGAGATGTTTCTGATATTTCCGCTGCAATTGATCAATATAAAAATTTGAGATCTAATGGTGTTGATGGAGTCTTTTCTGTATGTAATGCACGAAAAAATCCTTATTTCAATTTGGTAGAACCAAACAAACATGGGTCTCTAAAACTTTCAAAAGAATTAAGCAACAATCAAGTTCTTCGTAGGCAGGATGCGCCTCCAGTATTTGAGCATGTTGCAAGTATTTATGTGTTGTCCCCTCAGTATCTATTGAATGCTGATAGCTTATTAGACGGTGATTTGAGAGGTTATGATATAGGACAAGAAAAAAGTTTTGATGTAGATTCTGAGCTAGACTTTAAAATTATAGAATTTTTAATGAGTAAAAAAAAAATCGATATATAACGGTTGTCATTTGTTAAGTTTTTTATGGATAAAGATATAGTTTTGGTTATTGGTTCTAAGCCAAATTCAATAATGCCGAATATAATTCCAAAAAAAATTTACGTTGCCAATGGTGCAGCTGAGAGAGCAATAATTTATAAAGAAAAAAAACCATCACCTTACATAATATCAATAACTGGTTCTGCTGGGTTAAAGATTGATGAGGTTAGAGAGAGAATAACAAAACTTAAACCGGATGAATTGATATCACACAATGGTAAAATCAAATTAGAAAATTTTTTTGATGTTAGTTGGGTTAAAAATGTAAAATTTAGATTTATTGAAAAAA
This sequence comes from uncultured Pelagibacteraceae bacterium, assembly GCA_902624015.1. GTDB lineage: Bacteria > Pseudomonadota > Alphaproteobacteria > Pelagibacterales > Pelagibacteraceae > Pelagibacter. The sequence continues at coordinate 977 of CACNVV010000003.1, read as the reverse complement.
AAGGATTAGATATTCAAAAGCAATATTTTAGCAAAATGACACTGAGATTAGCTGATTTAGGTCTTATATTTGGAAGTGGAAATATAGTATTTGGGTTTCTTAGATTGTTATATGCCCTGATTATTAAAAGAAAACCACCAATGGGATTAACTACAGGTTGTTTGTCAATTTTGATCGCTTTATCTGAAAATAGTTCATCAAAAGTTATAGTAACAGGTATTAGTCTTCAAGGGGGGAAACATTATTATAATTTTAAAGGAGTTTTTCCAAGTTACAGAGGATGGGCGGATGCTTATTTAATTAAAAGACTTCCAATTAAATTAAAATCAAGAATTTTAACTACTGATTTGAATTTTAGTAAAGTAGCAAATGTGAAGTTAATCTAATATAAACTATCTATGAATTCATCAATTTCACTTTCAATATGTTTGCCCGTTTATAATCGTAAAGAAAAACTTTTAAAACTTTTAAATAGTGTTGATACATATGATAAAATCGAATTTTTAATAATTGATGATGGTTCTTCAGATAATATTGAAAATATTTTCAAAAACAATGACTCATACAAATTTAAGTTTCAATATGTTAAGACCAAAAATAGAGGAAGATCGTCTGCTATTTCTGATGCAATAAAATTATCTTCAGGCGAGTACATAATGATAATGGACTCAGATGATTATTTTTTACCAGGGGGTATTGATAAAATATTAAATGAAATAGACAAAAATAATGATATTAAATGTTTTGTCTTTGGTACTGAAATTATAAAAAATGATAAAATAATAATTAATAAACCACCAAAAGACCTTTGTACAAATTTATTAAAACTGAGGGCAGACTATAATATTAAGGGAGATTTGAAAGAAATAGTAAAAAGTAATATTATGCAAAAATGTTTATATGAAAAATCTTATGATTTTAGATTTACTCCTACTTCATTAATTTGGACAAAATTGTCAGAATTTATAGTTTGTCAT
>CACNVV010000002.1 GCA_902624015.1 uncultured Pelagibacteraceae bacterium | reverse complement strand
CGAGTTTATTTTGAATGAAAAAGAAGATTATGATATAATTGAAAATAATTTAAAAAAAATTAAAAATTACATTAAAGGTAAAACAAAATGAAAATTAAAGAAGGGGAACAACTTCCAAATTCAGAATTTTATTATTTAGACTCAAGTGGAGCAGCAAAAAAAATAACTACAGTAGAAGTTTTTAAAAATCATAAAACAATCGTAATTGGTGTTCCTGGAGCATTTACAAAAGTTTGTTCAGCAAAACATCTGCCAGGGTATGTTAATAATTATGAGGCAGCGAAGAATAAAGGGGTTACAAAAATTATTTGTGTTTCAGTTAACGATCCAAATGTTATGAAAGCATGGGGTGAAAGTCAAAAAGTCGAAGATAAAATATTTATGGCTGCAGATCCATATTGTGAATTTACTAAATCAATTGGAGCAGAAATAGATAGACACGATCGAGGCCAGGGAATGAGGTCAGCAAGATATACAATGTTAATTGAAGACAATGTTGTAAAGAAAATACAAGCAGAAGAAGATACTGCCACTTGTGAAATTTCAGCAGCAGAAAATTTTTTAAATTTAGTCTAAATTTGCAGCTTTTTTAGCTAATAAGTCTACTTCTTCATTCATAGGATTTCCATCATGCGCCTTAACCCAATTCCATTGAACATTAAGCGATTTATTCAAATTATATAATTCAATCCACAAATCTTTATTTTTAACATCTTCTTTTTTTGATGTTTTCCAACTATTAGCTAACCAAGTATTAATCCATCCAGTTATTCCATTTTTTACATATTGAGAGTCTGTATATATTTTTATTTCAACACCAGGCTTCATATCTTTCAATGCATTAATTGGGGCTAACAACTCCATTCTATTATTTGTTGTATTTTTTTCGTTACCACTAATTTTTTTCATTTCTTTTCCGTCATTTATAATTGCGGCCCATCCACCATTACCTGGATTTGTTAAACAAGAACCGTCTGTATAAATTGTAATCATTAACTTAAATAATCTTTAAATGAACTTAAATTATTGTGAGAAAGTAATTTTTGATAATATTCATTAGGGTCTTTAATTTTAATCAATGCTGTTTTTGGTGTATTTGAGTAGTCGTACAATCTTGTTAATAAATATCTTAATGCTGCACCTCTACACAAAATATTTATAGATTTTTTTTCTATCATTGAAATTTTTTTAACGCTTTCATATCCTTTGATTAAATTTTTAATTTTTTTGTTATTTAAATAGAATTTACTCTTTTTATGATCAAAACAAAGAGCATTGATGCATATAGCAATTTCATACATAAAATAATCATTAGCAGCAAAATAGAAATCAATAATTCCAGAAAGTTTATTTTTTTTGAAGAAGATGTTATCTATAAATAAGTCACCATGAATAATACCTTTGGGTAATTGTTTAGGCCAATTTTTATTAATATCTTTTAGGTTATTTTTTAAGAATACTTTTAAATTTGAAAACTTTTTTGACTTAAACTTGATACTCTCCAACAAAGGTTTTAAATTACTAATACCCATCGAGTTTTTTCTGTTAAGCTTTATTTTATTTGTGACCACATGCATTTGAGCAATTGTCTTACCAACTGCATAACAATCATTTATATTTAATATCTTTTTATCTTTACCTTCCAAGAATGATACAATGCATGCGGTTTTATTTTTTAATTTAATAAGATATTTATTATTTCTAGTTTTCAGTGGCTTAGGACAATTTATTTTTGAACTGTTTAAATTATCCATTAATTTCATAAAAAAAGGTATTTCTTTTTGTAAAACTCTTTTTTCAAAAATAGTTAAAATATATTTTTTCTTTTTTGATTTCAGTAAATAATTTGTGTTTTCTATTCCTTGCTTGATACCTTTAAAACTTTTTATTTCATCAATATTAAAATTTTCATTAATAATATTAATTTCCTTTTGATTTATTTTTGTATAAACAGCCATTTTTAATTTAATTTTTTGGGAATTTTAAATACTACGTTTTCTTTTATTATTTCAACTTCATCGATACTTATAGAAAATTTATTTTTTAAATCATTAATAAAATTTTTGACTAATATTTCTGGAGCAGATGCTCCTGAAGATATACCTATAGTATTGCAATTTTCTATTTGGTCAAACGGTATTGAGCTTTCCGAGTGAATAAGTTGTGAATTTTCACAGCCTGATTTTTTTGCTACTTCAACAAGCCTAACAGAATTTGATGAGTTTCTACTTCCAATAACAAAAAACATATCACAATTTTTTGCAATATTTTTTACTGCCATTTGACGGTTAGTAGTCGCATAACAAATATCCTCTTTCATTGGCTCTTTAATATTTGGAAAATTATTTTTCAAAATTTTGATTATTTCTTTTGTGTCATCAACTGACAAAGTAGTCTGAGTAATATATGCTAATTTTTTATCTATTTGATTTTGATAGTTTGCAGCCTCTTCTTCATTTTGAATTAGATCTATAGAACCTTCTTTTAATTGACCCATAGTCCCAATTACTTCAGGATGATTTTGATGACCAATTAAAATTATATGGTAACCAGCTTTACTAAGATTTTCTGCTTCTCTATGAACTTTAGAAACAAGTGGACATGTGGCATCTACATAAGTCATTTTATAATTTTTCGCATCTTCAGGTATTTTTTTTGGAACACCATGCGCTGAAAAAATTACTGGTCTTGATTTATCCTTTATCTCCTCGAGCTCTTCAACAAATATTGCCCCTTTATTTTTTAAATCATCTACAACATACTTGTTATGGACTATTTCATGACGTACATAAACTGGAGCCCCAAATTTTTGTATAGATTTTTCAACTATTTCAATTGCCCTTTCTACCCCAGCACAAAATCCACGGGGTGCAGACAATATTATTTTTAATTCTTTATTTTTCATTTTTTTCTAGAAAATATTCCAGCAATATATGTGGAAAGGTTAAAGACGCCAAACCTATAAATATTATTTTTAAAATTGCACTATCTAAATGGTATGAATTGCTCAGCAGATATAGTGCAATAAAAGAGGAAATTGCTGTCAAAATTGTTAAGGGCAGAGCTTTTTTAACAAAGACTTTAAATCCATTAACCACGCTATTTGGATCGAGCTCAATAGTTAGTGAAATTGAATGTCTAACCGAATGTAAAAAACAGAAATAAACAGTGAAAGCTAGTAGCGGAGATAAAAAGTAATTTAATATTAAAATTGAAAAATAATCTAAAAAAATAACAAATTTTTTTATTTCAAAATTCTTTAAAAAAAGAAAAATACTAGATAGTGTGCTACAGATAATTCCTATTTGAATTACCTTATTTGTTTCAATAAAATTTAAACTTGAATAAAAAACTTCATTATCAACTAGTAATAATTTGAAAATCGCTATAGTTTCCTGAAAATGAAAATATAAAGGCGCAAGTATAATTAAAAATCCTTTAAAAAAATAAAGCATTTGAGTGAAATAAGATCTGTCAATTATTAAAAACTGAGTATCCTCTTTACCAAAGTGATAGGAGGCGATAATCAAAAAAAGAATTAAAGTTATTGACGGTAATATCATCCAAGTTCCTATGACTACTGCGGAAATTAAAATATATGCAAGATAGAATATATAAGTTGATTTTATATTTAATAAAGCAAGGAGTTTTTTACCCTTAATATGATCTAATGAACCGTGGGAAACACCTATAATTAAAATTAAAATTAAACACAAAATTGATGAAATATTCAAATTGTTAAACTTAAACAGCAAAATACAAAAAATGTTCACAACAAAGAAAAAAATAAATGAATGATTTAGATTTATTTTTTTTATTTTATTACTCATTTTAAATTAATTCTTTTAAAAATTTCCACTTCGGCATTTTTAGAATTACTTCTAAGTCCTCAAATAAACTACTTTTATTTGATAAAAAATTGATAGCTGTTTTAGGTTTTGAATTAAAAACTTTGAAAAATATATTTCCCATTTCATTGGAATTATTTTTAAGAACTCTTAATAATATTTTGTCTAAAAAATCATATTTTGAATTAATTTTAAATAGATTCACATTTTTTATATTTTCTATGTTTTCTCTTATATATCTGCTCTGTTCTTGAATGTTTAGAAAAGTATAACCCGTACTTAATCTAGTCATGCCTCCAGCTGAGCCTATGTAAATTTCGTTTAATTTATTTATATTTTTTTGTCTAAAAAGTGGGATCGCTCCAGTTTCTCTAAAATTAATTTTACAGTTTTTGATATTTAGGTGTTTACTCAAATAAACATTAATTTGTTCATCATAATCTTTGAGTTTTTCTTCATTTAGTTCAGATATCCAAGTTGTTTCAACTAATGCGTTTCTTTTTGTAAATGGTAACGTATAAAAAAAATGAACTTTGTTTCTTTGATCACAATCAAAGTCCATCAAATTGAATATTTCGTCATCAAAAGAGTCTTTATCTGTCTCTATTTCAACTCCACAAAAGTGTTGCCATAACTCACTCTGTTTATTCTTAAAACTAGGTACACTGTTAAATACAATTGAATTTGATTTATCAATTTGATCAATACTTTTAAAAAACTGAATATTTTTATTTAAATTAAGTTTTGAATGAATTTTTTTGTAGAACATGCCACTATCAATTGTTTGATATGGTGTAGGTTGGCAATTCACATATTTCATATCATTTGGTATATTTATTGTAAAATTATTCCAACTTTTTTTGACACAGTCATCGAAGTTATGTGAAAAAACTTTCCAAAAAGACCAAGTTTTATCTCTTTTATAATCTTCTCGTGGCTCAATAATTGCTAAAGTTTTATCTTTTAATTTATCATTAATTTCTAGCTCATATGCTAATGAAAGACCTGCACAACCTCCCCCTATAATAATGTAATCAAATTCTTTCATTTAAATTTATTTCTTCATTAATTAAATTATGATCATGATTAATATTATTATCGTTTTTACTTATAAGTGATAGCTTAATTAAGTCAAAAAAAGACAAAAAAGTTTCAATAATTTTTTCAATATTTGAAACATAAATTTTTCCAGACTTTTTATAATTTTCTATATTTTTTTTATTAAGAATTTTATATCCTATTTTTCTATAAACTCTTCTTGCAACTAAAATAGAAAATCTGAAACTTAATGGTATTTCTTTTATTGAGTAAAATGAGTTTTCATAAAACTCTTCTGAAAGTTTGATTGTTGTCTCTATATCTTCAAAACTTTCATTGATATAAAATCTACCATTTTTTTTGTCTTCCATAACATCTCTAGAAATATTTGTTAATTGCATAGCAATCCCAAGATCAATAGCTGATTTTAAAGATTGTTCTTTGTGAACATTCAATATTTTAGCCATCATTAATCCAACTGTTCCAGCAACCCTGTAAGAATATATTAATAGTTCTTTTTTTGAATTGAGTTTAACACTTTCTTTTATATCTGAATTAATACCCTCAAATAAATCATCTACAATTTTAGTGGAGATATTAAATTCATCAATAAGATCCCACATGTTTTTAATAACTGGATTTTCATAATTTTTATTTACAAAGTTATTTCTAAATTTAATAAAGTTATCTTTTTTTACTTCAATCTGGTTTTCATTATCTGCAATATTATCTGCTTCTCTGCAAAAATCATAAAGTGCAGAGCATTTTTGATAGGTTTTTTTTGGTAAAAAAAAACCTGCCCAATTGAAAGATCTTGCATAAATAGCTAAATAATTCTTAGTTAACATTAAAATAATTTATCTAAAACCTTTGCTGAAGAGAGTACACCTGGTACTCCAGCCCCTGGATGTGTTCCTGCACCAACAAAGTATAAACCATCGTATATTTCAGATTTATTATGAAATCTAAAGTATGCAGATTGTGTAAATTTAGGTTGAATTGAAAACCCTGATCCAAATTTTGTATTTAATTCTTTTTCAAAGTAATCAGGTGTTAGATAAAAGTCCTCAACTATATTATTCTTAAGATCTGGCATTAAGTCTTTTTCCATTTTTTCAATTACAAGATTTTTCATTTTCTCACCTTCAGTTTCCCAATTTATTTTTGATTGATTGTTAGGAACAGGCACTAACACATAAAAACAATCATTTCCTTCTGGGGCCATAGTTTTATCAGTCGCTGTAGGTCTGTGAAGATAATAGCTAATATCGCTATTTAATTTTTTCTTATCAAATATGTCATCAAGATGTTCTTTATACTTGTTTCCAAACTTTATTGTATGATGTTCAACATTCTCATAAATTTTTTTTGTTCCAAAATAATAAACAAATAAACCCATAGAATATTCCATTCGATTTTTTTTCCAATTAAACAACATGGAATTCTCGTTGCTTTTGCTTAACATTTTCTCATAAAATGCAGGTGGATCTGCATTACAAACAACATTATCTGCACCAATTTCATTTTCATTATTTAATTTTACACCACTTATTTTATTATTTTTTGATATAATTTCTGTTACTTCGCTGTTTTTTATTATTTCAATACCAACCTCATTCATTAATTTTTCAAAACCTTTAATTATTTTTCCTGTTCCTCCAACTGAATAATGTATTCCCCATTTTTTTTCTAAATAAAGAATTAATCCATAAATAGAAGTGGTTGTAAAAGGATTTCCCCCAACTAGCAAAGGATGCATGCTAAGCATTCTTCTTAATTTTTCATTTTTTATATAAGACGAAACAAGTGAGTAAACTGATTTATAACTTTTAAGTTTTAATAGAGCAGGCAATTGTTGCATCATTACGAAAGGTTTATCAAATGGTACATCTGCAAGTTCTAAAAAACCTTTATCAAATATTTTTTTTGTAAAATTAACTAATTTTTCATATCCATTTACATCTTCTTTGCTAAGCTTCTCAATTTGGTCTTTCATCTCTATTTCGTCGCCTGAATAGTTAAATTTAGTTTTGTCCTCAAAAATAAACTGGTACCAAATTTTAAGTGGAGTTAGTTCTATATAATTTTTTGGATCTTTATTGAATAACTCGAACAATTCATTAATTAAGTAGGGTGCAGTAATTACTGTTGGTCCAGCATCATATATAAATCCGTTTTTCTTAAAAACTCTTGCTCTTCCACCTAGGTCTGGATGTTTTTCTATTAATTTTACGTTATGTCCTTTTGCCTTAAGTCTTAGCGCTGCTGCGATCCCACCAAATCCTGATCCAATGACTATAGAGTTCATTTTAATAATTTATAGCTTTTTTGAAAAATTGTAAGTCTATTATGAGTTAATTTTTTTTAACTCTGCTTTAGTTTCATCTAAATTTTTTTGAAACACAGCATCTAATTTTGACTTGTTTACAGATGTAGTAATTATTTTTTTAACTGAGTCCACGGCAATCTTTATTGATGCATCCTTAATTTCTTTTAAAGCCGCTTCTTTCATCTGACTTATTTTATTTTCAGCTAAATTTTTTTTAATTTCTGATGATTTGTGAAACTTATCGTTCATCTCAATTATTAATCTATCTGCATCTTTTTTGGCGTTATCTAGAATTTCGTTGCTAACAGCCTGAGCTGTATCTAATTTTTTTTGCGAGTTATCTAATAGTGTTTTTGCCTCGGTTCTTAATTTTTCACTTTCATCAATTTCATTTTTAATGTCAGATATCATTTTATCTAACATTTCAGAAACTTTTTGAGGAATTTTAAGGTAAATTAGTACTCCAAAAAAAATAATAAATGATACGGCTACCCAAAATGTTGCATCAATTGCCATAGTATTTATCTCCATTTCTTTTAGATAGGTCGTCAACAATTGCAGATATACTACTATTATTTACTTCAGCTCCAATTAGTTTTTGCAATAACTCAGATGAAGTCTCAATAGCAATTTTATTTATTTTATCTGGCGCATTTTTTCTTAATGCATCTATTTCTTTTTCAGCCTCAGCAATTTCATTATCAATTTGCTTATCAAGAACTTCTCTTTTTGCGCCAATATCTTTTAGTGCTTTTTCTCTTGCTTGATTGAAAATACTATTAGCCTCAAGTTTGCTTTTAGATATAATTTCATCGTATTCTTTTAGTTTTGCATCACTATCTTCTCTTTTTTTCTCAGCAGCCTCAATATTTTCTAATATTTGAGATTTTCTCGATTCTAAGTTGTTACTTATTTTTGGTAGTATTAGTTTAGATAAAACTAAATACATAATACCAAAAGTAAGTATTAGCCAAAAAATTTGAGAAACCCAAAACTCTGGATTTAATTGAGGCATACCTCCGCTTTCAGCTGCAAAAGCCTCTTTAATAAAAAAGAAGCTAAAAAATATTGACTGAAAATATATTTTTTTAACCATCAATTTAAAACGCAAAGAGAATGATTAACGCAACTACCAATCCGAATAATCCTGTAGCTTCTGCAAGTGCAAAACCTAAAAGCAAGTTAGGAAATTGTTTTTGTGCTGCAGATGGATTTCTCATTGCACCAGACAAATAATTTCCAAAAATTATTCCAATACCAACACCGGCTCCAGCTAAAGCAATTGCCGCTAAACCTGCTCCGATCATTTTTGCTGCTTCTAATTCCATTATATCCTCCTCTGTTATTAATGGTGTAAATTTAATGCATCATTTAAATAGATGCAGGTTAAGATTGCAAAAACATAAGCTTGAAGAAAAGCAACTAAGATCTCCAAACCAGTTAATGCAACCGAAAAACTTAGTGGAAGCCACCCACCAACTATTCCAAGGCTAATTACAAAGCCTCCGAAAACTTTCATCATTGTATGACCAGCCATCATATTGGCAAATAATCTAACTGATAAACTTATAGGCCTACTTAAATAAGAAATAATTTCTATAACAACAATTAAAGGGAGTAATACTGCAGGCACTCCACTTGGAACAAATAATTTTAAATACCCAAATCCATGTTTAATAAATCCAATTACAGTCACTCCAATAAATATAAATGCTGCTAGCACAAATGTTACAATTATATGACTGGTTACAGTGAAAGTATAAGGTATCATTCCAAACATGTTACAAAATAAAACAAACATGAATAGAGAAAATATAAATGCAAAGTATGGTTTAGCTTTTGACCCAGCTGTATCGCTAATCATTTTGGATACAAAGGTGTAGCTAAGTTCTGCTAATAATTGAATTTTGTTCGGTAGTATTGAATTTTTTTTTGATCCTAAATTAAAGATTAACAAAATAGATACAGTACTTAAAATCATAAACAAACTTGCGTTCGTAAAAGATATGTCGAATGCTCCAACTTTAATTTCAGGTCCAATTCTATAAACGTCGAATTGGGACATAGGATTTGCTGCCATAATACTTATTTATTTTTGCATTTTTTTTGCAGATCTAATCACATTGGTTATTCCAGCAACTACACCAACAAAAAAAAATATTAATATAAACCAGGGTTTAGTACCAAAGGTCTTGTCAAAAATAAACCCAATAATTGTCCCGACAGCCACTGCAGAAACAAGTTCTGTGCTCAATTTGAATGCAGTTCCTATAGGTGAGGGATCATTTTTCTTATTGTAGAGATTTTTCTTTGAAATCTTGCTTTTTGCAATCTCTAAGCGAGTTTTGAAAGGGTCTTTTGGCATTTATATAGTTTAAGCAACCATACTCTCTGCTTTTTGTAAATCAACAGCCACAAGCTGACTAATTCCTTTTTGAGGCATCGTCACCCCATATAGTCTGTTCATTTTTGACATGGTTAAAGCATGATGAGTTACAATTATGAATTTAGTATTGGTTATTTTTATTAATTCCTCAAGTAAACTACAAAATCTTGTTACGTTAGCATCGTCAAGTGGTGCATCAACCTCATCCAATACACATATAGGTGAAGGGTTTGTTAAAAATACTGCAAAGATTAAAGAGAGCGCAGTCAATGCTTGTTCACCTCCAGATAACAAAGTTATAGATTGAAGTCTTTTTCCAGGAGGACTAACTAACATTTCTAAACCTGCTTCAAGTGGATCGTCAGAGTCCACCAATTCTAATTTAGCATTTCCACCATTGAAAAGTTTTGTATAAACTTCATTAAATTTTCTATTAACTTTTTCAAAAGCTTCAATCAATCTTTCCCTTCCTTTTTGATTAAGTTCATTGATGCTATCTTTCAGTTTCACGATAGCAGTAACAAGGTCGGCACGATCCTGTTCCATTTTTTTTATCTCTTCTTCATATTTACTTGTTTCTTCATCTGCTTTTAAATTTACAGATCCTAATTTTTCTCTTTCTTGTTTTTTCTTGTCTAAAGCATCTTCTTGATCAACTGGATTTGGAAGCTCTTCAACTCCATTTAAATTTGAATTTTCTAAAATATTATCTTCATTCAAATTTAACTCAGAACTAATTCTATCGAGGAGATCATTTTTTCTTTTTTGCAGGCCTTCAATTGTAGCTCCTGAGCTTGCTTTTCTTTCTCTGATTTGAATTGATTGTTCTTGAATTTCATTTAATTGCGTTCTTAACATTTCAATTTTTTGATCTGTTTCATCTATAATCGCTTCATTATCAATTTTTTCTTTATCTGAAATTCTTAAATTTTCTGAAATTTGACCTTTTCTTTCTGCCTGAGCTCTGGGCTGGTTTTCTAATTCACTTAATTGTTTTGATAATTTTTCTTTTCTTTTTGTTAGTTCATTAACCATTTTTTCTGAGTTAGTTAATAAATTTTTCCAACTTTCAATTTCCGTTTCAATGGTTTTAATTCTTTCATTCCTTTTTATAGACTCATTTTTAATTGATTGATTTTTACTATATGCATCGGCATATTTTTCTTGGAGTAATTTTATATTTTCTGATTTTTCACTTACTCCTAATAATTCACTTCTAGATCTTTCATTTTTTAAATCATTTAAAAAACTATCTAGCTCCATATTACATCTATCTAGAAGTGTTACTGCTTGATTTATTTCATTACTATCTATTAATTCTTTTACCCTTGATATAGTGTTTTTTACATTTCTTATTGGAGCAACACTTATATTTACAGTTTCTTCTGCTAAACTGTTTACAACTTCATCAACAGCTTTTTGTTCTTCTTTAAGTTTATTTTTTGCACTTTCTAACTCTTCATTAGATAATTTTTCTGTTTCAAAATACTTCGAGTCTGTCTCAATTAATTCAGTTTTTTCTTCCTTCAATCTTTTTTCATTTGAGTTAGCGTCTATGATTATCCCTTTTTCTCTTGTTATATCATCATCAAGTGTTTGAATTGATTTTTTGATGCTTTCTATCTCATCTTGAATTCTTGTATTCTCCTCATCTAAACTTTGAAGTTCTAAATTAAGTCTTTGTATCCTTGATAAATTTTCAATATTTTTCTCTCTCAATGGATTTACTTTATCTGTAAAAGTTTTAATTGAGTTTTCTAATTCAGATATTTTGTTATTAAATCCTTCTACTTCTCCTTCTGCCTCAGTATTAATTTCATTTTCTATTCTAATTTCTTTATCTATTTCCAATAATTTTAAATAATATAAGCCTGCTTCAATTTTTTTAATTTGATCAGAAATTAGTTTGTATTTTGTTGCCTCTTCAGCTTGTTTTTGAAGATTTGCTAATTGTTTTTCTTGCTGTCTTCTTAGTTCATCCGCTCTTTTTAGATTATTCTCAGCCGCACCTAATCTTAATTCAGCCTCATGTCTTCTAACATGTAAACCAGATATTCCTGCAGCTTCTTCTAAAATAGCCCTTCTATCTGTTGGCTTCGCTGTTACCAATGCACCTATTCTTCCTTGACTAATCATGGATGGGGAGTGCGCACCAGTCGAAAGATCTGCAAAAAACATTTGAGCATCTCTTGCTCTTACTTCTTTATCATTAATGTAAAATTTAGATCCTTTATCTTTTTCTATTTTTCTTCTAACTTGTATTTGCTCCAACTCACGGTATTGTATTGGACCTTCTTTATCTTTGTTTTCAACTTCAATAGATACTTCTGCAATATTTTTTGATGCTTTATTTGATGTTCCTGAAAATATAACATCCTCCATACCAGATCCACGCATACTTTTTGCAGAGGTCTCTCCCATTACCCATCTTAAAGATTCTACAATGTTAGATTTTCCGCAGCCGTTAGGACCCACTATACCCGTAAGACCATCCTCAATTAAGAAGTTGGTTTTTTCTGCGAAAGATTTAAATCCATTTAATTGGATTTTTTTAAACTCCATGCACTAACTTATATCAGTTTTTCTAGTGCTTTTTTTAAATTTTTATAACTTAAGGGTTTTTCAAATTTTTTATTGTTGATTATTATCGTAGGAGTTGCGTTTACTTTAAAGTTCTTTGCTCCATCGATTCGGTCATTTAATACAAAATCCTCAATTTCTTTATTGTTTACACATGAATCAAAATCAATTGTAAATCCTTCATTTTTTAAAAATTTTTGTAAGTTTTCATTTGCTTCCTCTATTGAACTTCCTTTAACCCATTTTTGTTGATTAGCGTATAAACTTTCAAGGATATCAGTATTTCCGTCATTCTTACATTGAGAAACTTTTGACGCATTAAAAGCAGCTATGTCTAAAGGGAAATGTCTAAATTCAATTTTGGCAATTCCTTTATCAAGAAATTCTTCTTTTAATTGAGGGTAAACGTTTTTATGAAAATTAGCACAATGACTACAAGTTAATGACTCAAAAGCTATAATAGTTATTTTTGCATCTTCGTTACCAACAGTTATCCTTTTAATTTCCTCAGATTGTACATTTAAAACTGTAGTAAAAAATATTAATATTAAGAATATAATTTTTTTCATTTCTCTCTAAAAACCTTGGTTAACTCTGTTAATGATTTTTTAATCTTTTCGTTTTTAACACCTTTAATTTTATCTTGATATTTACTAATTGCCACATTTTTAACTTTTATTTCACCTGAGCCCGTCATTTCATGTTCGTCATCAAAACTTATGAATTTAAGCTTTTCAACAACAGAATATCCAAAAAAATTATTCATTTTATTTAAAATATCTTTTTTAGAATATTCTACGTCAACTTCATGTCCTCGCTTGACCATAACCACTAAGGTACTAACACCAAATTTATTTGAATTTTTAAATATTTTTGGATAGCAAATTTTGAATAATTCGTTTCCAACTAAATATTTCCAATTACTCAGCGTTTCCGAATATACATGACCTTTTTTATTTATTATTTTTTTAACATTTTTTGGCAAAGTGTCTTTGAAAGATCTTAATCCTTGAATGCTAGCGTTTCTCTGCTTAGTATTATTTTTAGATTGCATATGAAAGATCCAATAATAACAAATAAAATTCTTAATTGGTATGATTTAAATAAAAGATCTTTACCTTGGAGAAAGAATGTTTCTCAAACAAAAAAGCAATACTACACTTTAATAAGTGAATTTATGTTGCAGCAAACCCAGGTTGCAACGGTAATACCTTACTTTAACAGATTTATAAAAAATATTCCCACAATAGAAAAATTATCTAAATATGATGATAGAAAATTAATTAAACTTTGGGAGGGTCTTGGATACTATTCAAGAGTAAGAAATTTAAAAAAAACAGCTCAAATAATTGTTAAAAAATTTAATAAAAAAATACCTAGAAATGTTGAAGATTTAAAGTCTCTTCCAGGAATTGGAGATTATACAGCAAGTGCAATTTCTGCAATTGCATTCAATGAACCAATAATTCCTCTAGATGGTAATATTGAAAGAGTACTAAAGAGATACTTATTTTTAAAAAAACAAGATCAAATAAAAAAAGAAAATTTACACGAGAAGAAAAAAATTTTTGGAACATCTATCAAAAGGTCTAGTGATTATGCACAAGCTTTAATGGAATTAGGAGCACTAATTTGTAAACCTTTTAGTCCTAATTGTAAGAACTGTCCATTAGTAAAAAAATGCAAATCATTTAAAAATAAAAATTTTGATTTAGTAAAATTTAAAAAAAAAGATAAGGAAACTTTTTATAAGCTAAATGTTTATAAAAAAAATAATCATTATTTATTAATCAAAAATAATAAATTTAACTTTTTGAAAAATTTTAATATCTTCCCGATGGAGGAAGTAAATAATCCTAAAAATTTTGATAAAGATTTGAATTTTAAAATGTCCAATATGAGTATGAATATTAAAATTGAATTTAAAAATAAATATAATTTAAATAAAAATAATTATTGGATTGATCCAACAAAGCTTCAAAATTATACACTGCCAACATTTACAAAAAAGATAGTTAAATTTTTAGAAAGTCATAAATGAAAAAAATTGCAATAATTGGTGCTGGAATTTCTGGTTTGTATATTGCCAATTTATTCAAAGATCATAAGGATTATCAGGTTACGATTTATGAAAAAAGAAATTCAATAGAAATGGAAGAAGGATATGGAATTCAGTTGTCGGTAAATAGTGTAAAGCTTTTAAATAAAATAGGCTTCACCTCTTTCACTGAAGAAGAAAAATTTAATCCAAAAAAAATTGATTTTTATGAAATTAAAAATTCAAAAAAAATTTGTGACTTAGACATCTCTAAATTTAATTCAGAAGATTGCAAATACACAACATTGAAAAGATCAAAATTGCTTCAATTTTTAAAAAAACAAATAAACGAAGATATGATTAAATATAACCACAATATTGAACAGATTGTTTACGATAAAGATTCAATAAAATTAACATTTGATAAAAATAATATAACTTGTGATTACTTAATTATTTCAGACGGTGTGTTTTCTAAAGGGAAGTTATTAATTTCAGCCAATAAATCAAAACCAATTTACAATGATACGATCGCTATTAGGGGCACTATATCTAGAGAAAATTTTCAAAATATAAATGAAGAAAATATTTCTTTGTTTTTAGGACCAAATTTTCATTATGTTGTTTATCCAATTAATAATGATAAAAAATTGAATTTTATTGGCATTTTAAAACATAAATTAAATTCAAGTGAGCAAGAGAACTATAATCTTTTTACTGAGAGTTCTTTTATAAAAAATATTAAATTTAAATTATCTCAAAAAGTTTCTCAAAGTTTTTTGGAAAGTCTTCAAAATATTAAATTATTTCCAATATTTGTAAGTAAAAACTTATATAATCCTCCAAAAAATATATTCCTTGTAGGAGATGCATTTTTTGCTTTTTCACCTTCATTTGCGCAGGGAGCTTCCCAATCAATTGAGGGTGCTAATGAATTATATGAATGTTTAATAAATAATAATAATTTTTATGATATCAGATTAAAGAGAGTAAAAATGATTAACAGTAGATCTAATTTCAATCAATTTGCCTTCCATTTATCAAATCCAATTATAATCATATTTAGAAATATTTTTTTAAAACTTTTAACTAAAAATAAAAAATTTTTAGAAAGTTATTTGGGTAAAATTTATAAAAGTTAACTTTTAGAAATTAATCTTTGTCTTAGATAATCAATAGGATAAGTTCGCCCATTTATATCACAGTGCCAAAAAGTCCATCCGTTGCAACTTTCTGCTCCTAAAATAGTAGCCGCAACTTTGTGTATAGAACCCTCTGCTTGATTATGTTTTATACTACCATCAGCCATAATTCTGGCTGTTATTTTTTTCTTATTATCAAAAATATTAGTTCCAGGTTTAATTATTCCAAGCTCGACTAATGAGCCAAAAGGAATTCTTGGTTTCGATCTATTATTTTTTAGCGTATCTAATAAATCATCTTCAATAGGTTTTGTTTCTTTTATGCGTTGCTCAGCAGCTTTAAAATAATTTTGTTCTTTTTCTATTCCAAAATAATTTCTTCCTAGTTTTTTTGCTACTGTAGCTGTTGTTCCTGATCCTAAAAAAGGATCAAGTATGAGGTCATTTTTATTAGATGTAGCTAGTAAAATTCTATGTAATAGCGCTTCTGGTTTTTGTGTTGAGTGAATTTTTTTTCCATTCTTTTTAAGTCTTTCAGAACCATTGCATATTGGAAGATTCCAATTAGATCTCATTTGAAGATCATCATTTAAACATTTTAAAGATTGATAATTAAATGTATATTTTGATTTCTCACTTTTAGAAGCCCATATTAAAGTTTCATGAGCATTAGTAAAACGTGTCCCTCTAAAGTTTGGCATTGGATTATTTTTATTCCAAATAACATCATTTAAAATCCAGAAACCTAAATTTTGTATTGCCGTGCCAACTCTAAAAATATTATGGTAGCTTCCTATAACCCAAATAGCTCCATCTTTTTTTAAAATTCTTTTACATTCACTAAGCCATTCATAAGTGAAATCATCATATTTTTTAAAGTTTTCAAATTGATCCCACTTATCATTTACCGCACTAACCTTTGATCTATCCGGTCTTGTTAATTCACTTTTTAATTGTAAGTTGTAAGGAGGGTCAGCAAAAATTAAATCAAAAGTTTCACGTGGAATTTTTTTTAATTCTTCGAGACTATCTCCATTAATTATTTTATTTTTGAAATCAGTTTTCATTTGTAAAAATTAATTAGACTCCAAATGGATTCTACGGTCAACCTGAGATTGAAAAATTTGGATTCGATTAGTGTTTCTAAATTAGAAGGTAACTAGATGTAGTGTTAATTTATTTTAGATATCGGTGAAAAAGTTTTTCTATGATGTTTAGTAATACCTAATTTTTTCAAAGCTTTTAAATGCTGTTTTGTTCCGTACCCAAAGTTTTTATCCCAGTCATAACCTTTATTTTTTTTTGACAAGGTGGTTATAAATTTATCCCTTGATACTTTCGCAATTATAGAAGCTGCCGAAATAGAGGGGATTTTTTTATCTCCTTTAATAACTGATTTTAAATTATAATTTTCTAATTCTGGAGTTTTGTTTCCATCTATCAGAACGTGTGTTGGTTTTTTCTTAAGTTTTTTGATGGCTCTTTTCATAGCCAGCAAACTTGCTTGAAGTATATTCAGCTTTTCTATTTCTTTGACAGAAGCTTTGCCTATGGACCAAGTAGAATTTTTTTTTATATATGTACATAGATACTCTCTCTTTTTTTTACTTAATGATTTTGAATCTTTTAATAACTTTGAATTAATTGATTTTTTTAAAATTACTGCTGAAGCATAAACAGGCCCAATTAAACTTCCTCTACCAACCTCATCAACCCCAGCAATTATCTTCATCAAATTTTTAACTTAAGATCTTTGATTTTGTCTCTAATTTTCTTTAAATCTTCCCATGAGTGTTTTTTATTTTCTGGAAAACGGATTAAATAAGATGGATTAAAAGTTATCATTAAAGGGAATGTTTTGTTTTTTAAAATCACTTCCTTCCAATGTCCTCTTTCAGTAGTTATTTTTTCACTTATTCCTGTTACAGCCTCCATTGCCGAACTACCCATCAAAACAATAATCTTTGGGTTTATAATGGATATATGCTCCTTCAAAAATACTGAGTATCTTTTAATTTCAGTTGAGGTTGGTTTTCTGTCATCAGGTGGTCTAAAATTGATTGCATAACTTGTATAAATATTTTGTCTCTTAATATTGATAGCTATAAGCATTTTGTTAAGAAGTTCACCAACCTCTCCTCTAAATGGGACACCCAATTTTTCTTCTTCAGCCCCAGGAGATTCTCCAATTAACATTAAAGGGCTATTTATATTTCCCTCACCTAAAATGATTTTATTTGAATTTTCTTTCAATTTACAATTTTCAATTGAATTTATTTGATCTTTTAAATTTTTAAGTAATTCTTCTTTATTAATTTGCAGGGTGTCATTGTCCGTTTCTAAAATATTAAATCTATTTATTGGCTTATCTGCGAATATAAATTTTGGCTCAATAGTATTAATTAGTTCTTGGTTTAATTTGGTATTTTGATTTATCATTTTTTTAGTCATAGTATGGTTACATGTTCCTAAAATTTCTAAAATTAGTACTATTAATATTCATATCTTATCAGACACCTTTGTATTCTAAAAGTGCTACTTTTAATGATTTCAACTCAAGAGATTTATCAAATTATTTTTCTGGAATTGTTGCATTTGAAAATCGAGATAATTCTGAAGCTTTAAAATTTTTTAACTTAACCAAAGTATTAATTAACAAACATGACAGTTATTTAAAAAGATATGTTAACTCTTTAGTTTTAGATAACAAAGTACCTCAAGCAATTAATGTATTAAATAACAATGCAAACAAATCTAATTCAGATTTTTATGATGCGTATATAATTTTAATAATTGACAGTTTAAAAAAAAATAACTTTAAAAAGGCTAACGAATATTTAATACAAAGTTTAAAATTTCAAGATGAAGATAGAATAAACCTAGTTATATTTGAAACTCTAAAACAGTATATTTATACATTTAGAAATAAAAAAATATTAGATAACAAAAAAAATTTTGGAAACTTGTCTCTTATAGCCGAGACATTCCAAAGATGTTATATTGAAGATAAAAGAACTTCGTCATTTTTTCTTAATTTAATAAATAATCAACAAGGTGATTATTCAAGATACATTTTCTTTTATCTTAATCATTTAATTGATAATAATAAATTAAATGAAGCAAGATTAGTTGTTGAACAAATTGATTATATAAATTCAACACTTTTACTCTCACAAAGCAAAAGTTGGGTAGACAAAGAAAAATTTGATGATTTTGGAAAAATTTTTTCATGCAAAGATCATAATGATCTTGTAAGTGAGTTTTTATTTTTAATCTCTAATCTTTATTCTTCTCAGGATAATTTTGAGAAATCAAATTTTTACTTAAATTTGTCAAACTATTTGAATCCCAAGTTTGAATTTAATTTGTCATTGGTTGCAGAAAATTTTTATCTCAATGATGAATTTGATAAAGTACAAAGGATCTTAAAAAACTTTAAAAAAGAAGATGAATTTTATTATTGGTTTAGATTAAAAAAGGAAGCTCAAATAATAATTCAACAGCAGGATTATGAAAATGGAATTAAATACATAGACTCAAAATTTAATAAAATTGAAAATCCAAATATAAAAATGATTTTTGATTTAGCCAATTTTTATAAAAATTCTAAAAATTATGAAAAGGCAATAGATCGTTATACAGAAATTATTTTAACACTGGATGACAATTCACTTATCAAATCAGATGTATTGTATCGTAGAGGTGGTAGTTATGAAAGAATGGGCAATTATGAAAAGTCAGATGAAGATTTATTGCATGCGCTTAAAATTGATCCTAGTGATGCATATATTTTAAATTACCTTGCTTACTCTTGGTTAGAGCGTGAATATAAAATTAATGAAGCAATGGATATGTTGAAAACAGCATATGATTTAAAAAGCAATGATCCATATATTATTGATTCAATTGGATGGGCTTATTTTTTAATAGAGGACTATGTAGAAGCAGAAAAGTATCTAAAAAGAGCTGTAGAATTAATGCCAGATGACCCGATCGTGAATGATCATTATGGAGACATTTTATGGAAATTAAATCGAAAAATTCAAGCAAGATATTTTTGGAACAACGTATTAACTTTTGATGACACCGAAGACGATATGAGAGAAAAAATCAATATTAAAGTAATTGAGGGTCTTAAAAATTCCTAAATGAAAATTAATAAAATTAAATCTAACGCAAAGTTAAATTTAGCACTAAATATCACTGGAAAAAAAAAGGTTTTACATAAAATTGAAAGTATAATTGGTTTCATAGATTTACATGATGTTATTTCGATAAATCAACATAATGGAAAAAAACACCACATTTCTTTTTATGGAAAGTTTTCTAAAAATATTGGAAAAAAAAATACTGTTCAAAGATTATTTCAGATACTAGATAAAGAAAATTTATTAAAAAATAAAAAATTCAAAGTTAAAATTAAAAAATTAATCCCTCAAGAAGCTGGATTGGGTGGGGGATCGATGAACGCAGCTAGTGTGTTTAATTATCTGGTTAAAAAAAAAATTATTAATCCTAATCATCAAAAAACTCGAAGTATCTGTGACTGGGTTGGTTCTGATGTTATTCTGGGAACCATTTCATCCAGCTGTGTGTTGTCATCAAGTGGTAGAATAAAAAAGATTTATAATACTCCAAAATATTATTCTACTTTAGTAAAACCTGATTTTGGGTGCTCAACTAAAAAAATATACTCAGCTGTTCGAAAGTATACAAAATCAAAATATAACAAACCTAAAAAAAACATGTTTGGAGTAAAATATTTGATTGATCAACAAAATGCCCTTGAAACAATAGCACTCAAAAAATATCCAAAACTTAAAAAAATAAAGTTGTTCTTAGAAAGTATAAATAATCCATTGTTTGTAAGAATGACTGGTTCAGGATCAACAATTGTTGCCTATTATAATTCATTAAAGAGTTGTAAATTGGCAAAAGCCAAATTTAAAAGAAAATATAAAAATTATTGGTGTGTTACAGCAAAAACTATATGAATTTTATATTTTTATGTTATAGGAAGCTAATATTGGGGCGTAGCCAAGCGGTAAGGCACGGGTTTTTGGTACCTGCATCCTAGGTTCGAATCCTAGCGCCCCAGCCATTTATGAAAAATTTTTTAGATAAATTTTTTTCCCGATCAAAAAATCTTGATTATATCAGTCAAAATTTAAAACAAATTACTTTAACAACACCCGCAAATAAAATTTTTGAAGCAATTAATAATTTTTCAGAGAAAAGTGAAATCAGATATGTGGGTGGGTGTGTAAGAAAAGTGATAAAAAAAGAAAATGTTGATGATATTGACCTAGCTACAAATTTAACTCCCCTGGAAGTTTGTGAGGCTCTTAAAAACAAACAAATAAGTTATTACGAAACGGGAATTGAACACGGAACTATAACAGCAATAATTGGTGAATATAAATATGAAATTACTTCTTTAAGGAAAGACGTCTCAACTGATGGAAGGCATGCTGAAGTAGAATTCTCTTTAGATTGGAAGGAAGATGCCTCTAGAAGGGATTTTACTATCAATTCAATTTATGCAGATGGTGATGGTAATTTATTTGATCCATTTAACGGTAAAAAAGATTTGGAGAATGGTTATATTAATTTTATTGGCAATGCGGAAAAAAGAATTCAAGAGGATTATTTGCGTATTTTAAGGTATTTAAGATTTTATTTAAACTACTCAAATCATGAGCACCAGCCAGAAATAATAAAAAATATAAAAAAAAATATTGATGGAATTTCAAATATATCATCTGAAAGGTTAATCGATGAGCTAAAAAAAATAACTAATTCAAATGGATTTTTAAAACTTTTCAAAGATAAAGAAAGTTTAGAACTCATAGAAATAATTTTCCCTCAATTAAAGAATATTAAAAATTTTAAAAAACAAAATTCTTATGCTGCAGAGAATTTTTTAAAAATTGACTTTATATTCTTAATTGCGCTTTTAGTGATTGATGGGACTGATAATGCTGATTATTTTCTTTATAAATTTAAAATATCTAACAAAGATAAGAAAAGATTAAAATTAATAGATCTTTTTTATAGAGAAAAAGTAACTTTAAACAACTTTACAGAGAAAAACTTGAATAAATTTTTTTATTTTAATGGGCGACAGGCTGTATTGGATATAATTAATTTTAAAATATTTATCTCAAACAAAGTAGAGAAAAAACTAATCAAACTATTAGATACTTATAAAGAGAAAGTAATTCCAACTTTACCAATAGGAGCCGATCTATTAATGTCTAAATTTCAAATTCCTGAGGGCAAAACTTTAGGTAATAAATTAAAAAGGATAGAAGAAACTTGGGTTCAAAACGGATTTCAAATTTCAGATAAGCAGGTTCAACAAATAGTTAAAAGTTAAATATATTTAACGTCTTTAATTTCAAAATTTTTTACACCAGAGGGTGTATTTATTTCAACTAAATCACTTTTATTTTTTCCAATCAAACCTTTGCCAATTGGTGATTGAAAGAAAATTAGTTTTTGTTTTAAATCTGCTTCATCTCTTCCAACAATTTTATAATTAATTTTTTCACCAGTATCTAAATCTTCTAAATAAACTGTAGATCCAAAAATTACTTTTCCTTCATTGTTTAGTTTTGTAACGTCAATAATATTTGCTCTTGCAATAATATCGTTAATTTCTGTAATTCTTCCTTCGTTATGCGATTGTTCTTCTTTAGCTGCATGATATTCAGCATTTTCTTTAAGGTCTCCATGGGATCTCGCTTCAGCAATTGCAGCTACTATCTCAGGTCTTTTTTTTTCTTTTAAAAAAACTAATTCTTCTTTTAGCTTATTTAATCCGTTTAATGTTATTGGCTCTTTATCCATTTTTTATTTCCATTTTGCAACCGGAGGTAATGACATCAAAATTCCTTCAACATTACCACCAGTTTGTAGCCCAAATTTTGTTCCTCTATCGTAGAGCAAATTAAATTCTGCGTATCGACCTCTTTTAATATACTGAAACTCTTTATCTTTTAAAGTCCATTTTCTTTTTAATTTTTTTTTAATTATTTGATTAAATAGCATTTGAAATGTAACACCAACATCTCTGACAAATTTAAAGTCATTTTCAAAATTATCATTTTTATAGTCAAAAAATATTCCACCTATACCTCTGGCTTCTTTTCTGTGAGGTAGATAAAAATATTCATCACACCACTTTTTATATTTTTTATAATAATTTTTATTATGTCTATCGCACATTGCCTTTAATATTTTATGAAAGTTTTTCTTCTCTTTTTCATCTTTTATTGCTGGGGTTACATCCATACCTCCACCAAACCAATTCTTTGTTGTACAAATAAATCGGGTATTAAAATGCATTGCAGGAATATGGGGATTTTGCATGTGCATAACAATTGATATTCCTGATGCCCAAAATCTAGGATCTTTACTAGCGCCAGGTATATTTTTTTGAAATTGCTTAGGAAATTTTCCATAAACTTTTGAAAAATTTACTCCTACTTTTTCAAAAATTTTTCCATTTTTAAGAATTCTATATTCACCACCACCCTCATCTTTTTTACTGCTTCTATTCCAAGAAGTTGTTTGAAAATTTATTTTGTTTTTTTCAATTTTTAAAATGTCGTCACATATTGCATTTTGTAGTAGCTTAAACCAATTACTCGCTAAGTCTTTTTTAATTGAAATATCCATTTTATATTAATTCAATTTGACGCAAACTTTCTGCCAAAACAATGGCAACAGACGATGAAATATTAAGAGATCTTACTTGATTATTCATTGGTATTTTTAAACGATTTTTAATAATTTTATGAACCTTTTCGGGTACCCCAGCACTTTCTCTTCCAAACAAAATAGTATCATCAGGCTTAAATTTAAATTTAGTATAATTTATTGAACCCTTTGTTGTCATCAATACGATTCTCTGTTTTTTCTTTGCCTCAAAAAATTTTTCCGAACTTTGATAAAACTCTATTTGACTATAGTCCATATAGTCCATAACCACTCTTTTAAAACGTTTGTCTGATAATAGAAAGCCACATGGTTCAATTATTTCTAATTTAGCACCCAAACAAGCACAGGTTCTTATGATTGCAGCAGTATTCTGAGGTATATCAGGCTCATACAAAGCTATTTTGGGTCCTAAAATTGTTGAATTCTGTGTCATTCTTTCAGTAGTAAAATAATTATTTTATATTATATGAATTCGTATATTAACTATTTTAAATCAAAAAGAGATAATAATAAAAGCTACTAAAAGTGTCTGAAAAAAAAACAAAAAGAAGAGATTTTTTATTTACAGCTACCACAGCTGTAGGAGCTGTTGGCGCAGCTGCAGTAGTGTGGCCAATGATAGATCAAATGAATCCAGATGCTTCTGTTAAAGCATTAGCTAGTACAGAGGTCGATGTAAGTTCATTAACACCTGGAAATACATTGACTGTTTTATGGAGAGGTAAACCAGTATTTATAAGAAGAAGAACCCAAGAAGAAATTGATGAGGCAAGAAAAGTTAAGATGGAAGATTTAATTCATCCAGAAAAAGATGAAGATAGAGCAAAAAACCCTGAGTGGCTTGTCATGTTAGGTGTATGTACACACCTTGGATGTGTACCTCTAAATGACAAAGGTGATTATAATGGCTGGTTCTGTCCATGTCATGGATCTCATTATGATACATCTGGAAGAATAAGAAAAGGACCAGCACCTTGGAATATGGAAGTGCCAAAATATGAATTCGTTGATGCAAACACAATTAAAATTGGATAAAGAAAATGAGTGACCACGATTACAGACCAAAATCGAAGGTAGGACAATGGTTTAATGATCGATTGCCACTATTAACTCTTGCAAATCATTTAACAGATTATCCAACTCCTAAAAATTTAAATTATTGGTGGACATTTGGTGGAATTTTAACTTTTTGCTTAATCACTCAAATTGTTACCGGATTAACTCTTGCAATGCATTACATTGCTCACGCAGATATGGCTTTTGAAAGTGTTGAGCACATCATGCGTGATGTTAACTATGGTTGGTTAATTAGATACATTCATGCAAATGGTGCATCTATGTTTTTCTTAGCAGTCTACATTCATATCTTCAGGTCATTATTTTATGGTTCTTACAAAGCACCAAGAGAAATAATTTGGATAATTGGAATAATTATTTATTTGCTAATGATGGCGGCTGCATTTATGGGCTATGTATTGCCTTGGGGACAAATGAGCTTCTGGGGAGCAACTGTAATCACAAATTTATTTAGTGCTATTCCATTAGTTGGAGAGGGTATCGTCACTTGGTTGTGGGGAGGTTATTCAGTCGACAACCCTACGTTAACTAGATTTTTTACTTTGCATTATTTAATTCCATTTTTAATTTTAGGATTAGTTGTTTTACACATATGGGCTTTACATGTTCCTGGTAACAATAATCCAGTTGGAATAGATATAAAAAAACCTTCTAAAGATACTGTACCTTTCCATCCTTACATAGTAATTAAAGATGGTTTTGCTTTATTAATGTTCATGATTGTGTTTGCTTTCTTTGTATTCTACGCACCAAATATTTTAGGTCACGCAGATAATTATATCGAGGCAAACCCAATGGTAACACCCGCACACATTGTTCCTGAATGGTATCTCTTACCTTTTTATGCAATATTAAGATCAGTTCCTGATAAATTGCTAGGAGTTGTAGCTATGTTATCTGCAATATTGATCTTAGCGGTTTTACCTTGGTTAGATACGTCAAAAATAAGATCTGCGGTATTCAGACCTTTATATAAACAATTTTACTGGATACTAGTTGCTGATGTTTTGATACTTGGTTATGTGGGTGCGATGCCAGCTGAGGGACTTTACTTATTGATAGCACGAGTTGCAACAGCGTATTACTTTTTGCATTTTTTAGTTATTCTTCCTGTTCTAGGCTTTAAAGAAAAAACTTTACCAGTGCCTCTAAGTATTACCGAACCTGTTCTAGGTGGTTCACCAAATCTAGCTGCCGCCAGAAATAAAGAAAGTAAAATAGAATAAGGTGAAAAATTTATTTAAATTATTTTCTATAATAATCTTAATTATTACTTCAAATTCAAATTCTTTTGCTGCTGAAAAAGTAGAATATCTAAAAACTGACTGGAGTTTTAAGGGTCTATTTGGAAAATTTGATAGAGCTTCTCTTCAAAGAGGTTATCAAGTTTATACTGAAGTATGTGCCTCATGTCATTCGATGAAGTATTTAAGTTATAGAAATTTAGCAGAGCCAGGAGGTCCAGAATTCTCTGAAGCTCAAGCTAAAGCTATAGCAGCTTCATTTGAAGTAACTGATGGTCCAAATTCAGATGGTGAAATGTTTACAAGACCAGGTAAATTATCTGATAAATTTGTAATGCCGTATGACAATGTAAAAGCTGCCCAAGCGGCAAATGGTGGTGCATACCCTCCAGACATGTCTGTTTTGGTTAAAGCTCGAGGTGGTGGAGTTGATTACATATATTCTTTATTACAAGGATATGAAGAAGCTCCTAGCAACGTATCTTTAGATGACGGAGTTTATTACAACAAATATATGTATGGTAATAAAATTAGAATGGCTGCTCCATTATCAGATGGATTAGTTGAGTATGGTGACGGAACAAATGCAACAGTAGAACAGATGTCAAAAGATGTAACGACCTTCTTAATGTGGTCAGCTGAACCTCATTTAGAATCTCGACATCAGATGGGCTTTAAAGCGATTGTTTATTTAATTATTTTAACTGTTTTAGTTTATTTTAGTATGAAAAGAATCTGGTCACGTGTTGAATCTGAAGTTTAGTACGTCTCCATCTTTAACAATATAGTCTTTACCCTCTAATCTCATTTTTCCGTTAGCTTTAGAATTTACCCATCCATTATTGGCTACAAAATCCTCATAAGATATAGTTTCAGCTCTAATGAAACCTTTTTCAAAATCTGTATGAATTTCACCCGCAGCCTTAGGTGCAGTACAGTTTTTTTGTATAGTCCAAGCTCTTGTTTCTTCAGGTCCAGAAGTAAAATACGTATCAAGTTCTAATATTTTATAGCCCTTTTGAATTAACATACTCAGACCTGTGTCTTTTAAACCAATCATATCCATATAATTTTTTTTTTCATTTTCTGCTAATTCATTTATTTGGTTTTCTATGTCTGCGGAAACAATCAGAGTGTTATCTTTTCCAAATTTTTCGATAAAGTTTTTAGTATATTTATTTCCATCCTGTACGCTTTGCTCATCTACATTGCAAACAAAAATCTTTGGTTTTATTGATAAAAGACCACTTTGATTAAGTTGTTTTGTGTCAAATTGAGAATTTAATATTGATATATCTTTATTATTATTAATGCAGTCTAATGCAATCTCTAAAATCTTAAGCTGATCTTCATCAACGTTTTTCTTATTATTTTTTTCAAGTCTTTTTTGTATAGACTCTAGGTCAGCCAACATCATTTCAGTTTCAATGATCTCAAGATCTCTTATTGGGTCAACGTTCGGATTAACATTTTGAATATCGTCTGAGTCAAAGCATCTAATCATATGAATAACTGCATCAACTTCTCTTATATGGGACAGAAATTTATTGCCTAATCCTTCACCTTTAGATGCACCTTTCACAAGACCAGCTATATCCACAAATGAAATAGTTGTATTTATTGTTTTTTTTGATTTTGAAACTTCTGATAATTTGTTCAATCTTTCATCTGGAACGGGGACTACTCCCACATTGGGATCTATTGTACAAAATGGAAAATTTGCAGCTTGGGCTTTGCTTGAGTTTGTAAGAGCGTTGAAGAGTGTAGATTTACCCACATTAGGTAAACCAACAATTCCACATTTAAAACTCATTATTTATTATTTACTGTGCTAGAGAATAAATCTAATTTTTTGTCTATGAGTATTGAAATAGAATCTGTGATGTTATTTGTAATTTTTTCCAATCCAAGCATTTCATCCTCATCAAAATTTTGAAGAACAAAATCACTAACTTCCATTTTATCTTTTGGTTTACCAATTCCTATTCGCACTCTTGAATAATCTTTACCAATAAATTTATCTATTGATGCAATTCCGTTATGTCCTGCATCAGAGCCACCAAATTTTGCTTTTATTTTTCCAAATTCTACATCTAGATCGTCATGAAAAACGATAACATCCTCAGCATCTATTTTGAAATATTCAATTAATTCTCTAATACAAATTCCAGAATTATTCATAAATGTTAAAGGTTTAATCGCATAAACTTTTTGTTCTCCTACATTACCAGTTGTAAGAAGTCCTTTAAATTTTGGTTTTTGTTTTGAAAGTCCAAATTTTTTGTTTATTGCATCTATAATTTTGAAACCAATATTGTGCCTATTATTTTCACTGTCTGGGGTTGGATTGCCTAATCCTACAAGTAAAAGCATAAAATATTAATATTGGAGGATAAAATTCAATTTTAATTAACTTATTTTTTTTCTTCAGCAGGTTTTTTTTCTTCACCTTCTTTTTTATCACCTTCAGCTGCTGGCTTATCTCCACCTTCAGCTGCTGCCGCTTCTGCTCCTTCAGCACCTTCTCCCTCAGCCGCCTCAGCTTCTGCAGGTTTTTCAGGTTCCTTCATAACAGTCGGAGCTGCTAGAGTTGCAATTACGAAATCTCTTCCTTGAATTGTAGGAGTAACGTCACTGTCAAGATTTATAGAAGAGATCTTAAAACTCTCTCCAATATCAACTCCATCAAGATCTATCACAAGATTTTCAGGAATTTTTTCGCTTGGACATTTTAGCTCAACTTTTCTTCGTACAATGTTTAAAACTCCACCTCTTTTCAAACCAGGAGATTTTTCATGATTTAAAAATTTTACCGGAACTTCAATTCTAACTTTTATGCCTGAAACTATTCTTAGAAAGTCTACATGAATTGGTTCATCTGAAATAATGTCATATTTTATTTCTCTTGGTAGAACTTTTTGAGGTTTACCATCAACATTTAAAGTTATTATGCTTGATAAAAAGTTTTCTTTTTCAATTAGTGACTTGAGTATCTTTTTAGATATTGAAATTTTCTCGTTTTGAGCCTCACCACCATAAATTATAGCAGGCACATTACCATTATCTCTTAATGAATTTAATTCACCTTTAGTTTTGGTATTTCTGATGTTGGCGTTTAATGAATTCATAAAAACAAGGGTTTTTAGCTCAAGTTACTTAATAACTCAAGGTATTTATTTGAATAAATCTGATACTGAGGTTGAATTAGATATTCTTTTAATTGCTTCTCCCATAAGCCCTGAAATTGACAGAACTTCAATGTTTTTAGCACCTTTAACTCTGTTCATGTTATCAATTGTATCAGTTATTACTAAATTTTTAATTACTGATTTTTTAATTTTATTTACAGCTTCTCCACTAAGTACACCGTGAGTAATGTAAACATAAACTTCTTTAGCCCCTCGATCTTTAAGAGCCTTAGCTGCGTTTACAATTGTACCACCTGAATCGATTATATCGTCAACAAGAATACAAGTTTTTCCTTTAACATCTCCAATAATATTCATTACTTGAGATTGACCTGGCTTTGGTCTTCTTTTATCTACAATTGCTAGTCCAACATTTAAAATCTTTCCTAGTGCTCTAGCTCTCTCAGTACCACCAACATCTGGTGCAACACAAATTAGATTTTTACTTTTTATCTTTTTTTTTACATGTCTTGCAAAAATAGGTGTTGCGAACAAGTTATCAACTGGAATATCAAAAAATCCTTGAATTTGTCCTGCATGCAAATCAACAGTAACAACTCTATCTGCTCCTGCTTTAGTAATTAGATTTGAGACAAGTTTTGCAGAAATTGAGGTTCTTGGTGCAACTTTTCTATCTTGTCTAGCATAGCCAAAGTATGGAATAACAGCAGTAATATTTTTTGCTGACGATCTCTTAAGTGCATCAATACATAGTAGTAATTCCATTAGGTTATCATTTGCAGGAGATGAAACAGATTGAATTAAAAAAATACTATTACCTCTAATATTTTCATTTATTTCCACATAGATTTCTCCATCAGAAAAATTTCTAATACTAGAGTTTACTAATTTAGATTTTAGATATTTAGCAATACTCTTGCTTAATGGTTTGTTGCTATTTCCGGATAATAATTTCATTAAAAAAGCCTAATAAAGCATAATTATTGAAATATTTCTACCATAATCATCATGATTTAGCCTTAACGCTCTTCTTGCACTAAAAAAATTATTATTAATATCAAATGTATCAATATTTAAAGACTCAATATTTTTTATTTTATTCTTTAAAAGACACGATTTCACATATTTAGGTAAATCAAAATAAAGCTTTTTGTACTTAATTTTAAAAAATTTATTATTTTTTTTATCCTTTTTTATAAATTTTCTTTTAAAATCTGCTTTTACTTCATAATTTTTAGCCGAGATAGCAGGTCCAATAGCTGCAGTAATATTTTTAGGATTAGATCCTTTTTTGATCATAAATTGGATTACTTTGCTAATTATATCTTTGTATGCACCTTTCCACCCAGCATGAATTGCTGCAACTAATTTTGTTCTTTCATCACAGATTAAAATTGGCACACAATCAGCAGTTAAAACGCCAATTGGCATGTTTTTTTGATTTGTAATTACTGCGTCTGCTTTTGGTTTTGATTTAAATGTGTTTTTTTCATCAATATAAACAAATTTATTACTATGTATTTGATGAAGTAAAAAAATACTTTTAGAGGTGCTTTTTATTTTTTTTATAACTATTTTTAAATTTTTTTTAACATCTGACGGATTGTCTTTAGAACCAGGACCACAGTTTAAACTTTTATAAATTTTTTTTGATTTACCACCAGTTTTATTAAAAAAACCATGTTTAATATTTTTAATTTTTGAGAGTTTTTTTGATTTTATCAATTTTGAAAACCTGTTCTAAAATTATTTTTCTTATTTTTTATAAGCATGACTTTGAATAATTCACCCATCTGCTTGTCATCTATCAAACGTCTTACCCTATAAAATAAATCTGCTTTTTTAGAAAATGCTATATTTTTGCTGATTATTTCTGCTCTTTGAAGAATACCCATACTTGTTAAAAATTTTTTTTGATTTGTAAAAATTGAATTAATTTCTTTAAACTGACTTATAAATTTCTCAAAAGAATGAAAGTTTATATTGTAAGTAATATCAGAGTCTCCAATATTTTCTAAAATGTTAGAATATTTATGGTTATTTACCGCCTGAAGGGTTTCATGCATTTTGCTGTCTGCATAACCATAATCAATTATTAACATTCCTCCATCATTTTTTTGCACTAGGTCGCAAATTGTTCTTAAATATTTAAAAGTGTCTGGTGAATATTCTATTATGTTCTGATTTTTTGATATTTCAAAATTCAGATATTTTTCAATTTTTTCTATATCTATTTTTTCTTCTTTAAATTCAGCTTTTTTTGCATCGTTCATAAACACGTATCTTTCAAACCAACCATCTTTTTTTTTAAAAAATTGTTTGATTGGTACGGCATCAAAGAATTCATTAGCTAAAAAAATTGTTGGGTTAGAGTTTATTTTTTCAATATCTTTTAACCATGAAAATTTTTTAGAATTTAAATTTTTTTTTTGTTCATTTATTAAAAAATCACTTTTTTCATGAATTACAAAACTGCAGGCATTGTAACATTCGGGAAAATTTATAAGTGTCTCATCAATGACTTTCATCATTTCGCCATTTCCAGCTCCCAGTTCTAGCAAATTAAATTTTTTTGGAGAGCCTAAACTTTTCCAAAAAGTAATCGTCCAAATTGCAATAATCTCTGAAAATAATCTTGTGATATTGGGAGAAGTAATAAAATCTCCATCTTCACCAAAAGGATTCTTTTTCATATAAAAACCTTTATCCTTATCGTAAAGAGCAAAATTTATAAATTGATCTAATGGTAAATTATTTGTTTTAGCGAGTTTCATATTTTAAATAAAATAAGATTACCCCTGATAATATAAATATTAAACTTACTACTTGCCCCATTGTTAAGTTTAAAAATATATAACCTAGCTGTTCGTCTGGAACTCTATAAAATTCAACAATAAATCTGAAGATTGAGTAAATTATTAAAAATAATCCTGAAATTACACCAGGTTTATTTGAAAATTTGTTTTTAAAATAAATTAATAATAAAAATAAAAATAAACCTTCTAATAGTGCTTCATATAATTGCGAGGGATGCCTAGGAAGATTATCTATCTGAACAAATGTTACTGCCCAGGGTACATTAGTTATAGTTCCATATAACTCTGAATTTATAAAGTTTGCTATTCGTCCAAAAAATAACCCCACTGGAGCTACTAAAGCGACAATATCCAAATATAAGAATGGGTTTTGATTATTTTTTTTTGCGAAAAATATAGATGCAAAAATAACTCCAATTAAACCACCATGGAAGGACATTCCTCCCTGCCAAATTTTAAATATATCTAATGGATTATTTATATAAAAACTTAAATTATAAATAATAATATAACCAAGTCTTCCTCCTAAAATTATACCTATAATTAAATAAGTTAAATAATCATCAAATTTATTTTTAACTTCTATGTCTTGGATAAATAATTTTTTTGCCAGAATCCAGCCTAATATAATTCCAAATATATAAGCTAAAGAATACCACCTAATTTCAAAAGAAAATATTTCTAATGCTACTGGGTCAAAATTATTAATGAACATTTATAATAATACTTATAATGTATATCTTAAATATGAAAAATTCTAAATTTATAATTGATAAGTTTGCTAAATTAATAGAGCAGGGACTAGTATCTTCAAAAGACTTAACTACTGAATTATTTAATATCTTAAAATCCAAAAGAGATGAGTTTGTTTTTAAAATGAAACTTACCAGTAAAGATGAGTTTGAAGTACTCTCAAAACGTGTTGAGAGTCTTGAAAATAAAATAAATAAACTTGACAAAAAAAAAGTAAAAAAAGTTAAACAGGCAAGAAAACCTTAACTCTTAAACCATCCATTTTTGATTTTTCTAACATTATATTTCCTCCATGTGATTTGATAATGTCTGATGAAATTGATAAGCCAAGACCAACACTTGATTTAGAGTCTGCTCGACCCTTATCTATTTTATAGAAAGGTTTAAATACATTTTCATACTCATCTTTTGGTATTCCAGGACCATCATCATCAATAACAATGAATAAGTTGGTATTTTTTTTACTTAAGTTAATTTCAACTTTATTTGCATATTTCAGTGAATTATCAATTAGATTATTAAGACACCTATTAATTAAATTTTTCCTGCCATTAAAGTAAATTCTTGGTGTTAAGTTTTGTGAAATATTTTCGTTATTATATTTTTCAATAACTTCTGAAATTAATTCAGATAGATTAAACATTTCATCTTTTCCAACATATGATGAGCTGGTGAATTGCAAATATTCATTTAGCATTTTCTCCATTTCATTGATATCTTCAGTCAATTTATTAACAGTTTCTTTATCTTTTATAAAAGCTAATTGTAGTTTCATCCTTGTTAAGGGTGTCCTTAAATCGTGACTTATTCCAGATAACATTTCTGTTCTTTGATTTAAGTGTCTTTCAATTCTCTTTCTCATTTTATCAAATTCATGTCCTGCTTGTCTTATTTCAAGGGCTCCAGAAGGTTTGAACTCTTCAATATTTTCTCCCTTACCAAACCTTTCAGCCGCACGAGCTAGATTTGTGATTGGTCTAGTTTGATTTTTTAAAAATATTAGAGAAATGATCACCATTATAATTGCAGGTACTGTGATCCAAAGTGCAAATATTCTTGCTGAAGAACTTGCAACCCTATCTTTAGGCACTAAAAATTTAAAATAACCATCTTCGTATTTAATTCTTAAATCAATTAATTCTTTATAACTTGTTGTATCAAACCAGTATTCATCTAATCCAAATTTAGATTTTAGTTCTCTTCTTAAAGTTCTATCTATAGGACTAAACCATCTTTCAGTATCTGTATTTTGTAATTTTTCGTTATTGGTGAACTCAATATTTAAATCTAAAAATATGGAAAAAAGATCTAGCAACTCTTGTTTATTTTCTTGCTCACTTCCATAGGCTTCAATAAATGTGCTAATTTCATTTACCAAGGTTCTTGTCATACCTTTGTTTGTTTTGATCCAAAGGCTATCAAAAAAAACAATTGTAATTACTAGTTGCAAAACCAAAACTGGAATAGCAACTATAAGAAGTGCTCTATAAAATAATCTTTTTGGTAATATTTTTTTTAAGTAATCACTCAATCCAGAGAACATATCCTGCACCTCTTATTGTTTGTAAAAATTTTGGATTTTTTGGATCAATTTCAATTTTTTTTCTTAGCCGAGTAATAATAACATCTATTGATCTCTCTTTATCTAGATTAATTAATTGACCAATATCTTCCCTAGAAAATGTTTTGCCTGGGTTATTAATCATTTTTTCTAAAATCGTTTTTTCCGTTGCATTAATCTTAAATTCTTTATCACTTTTAAATATTAAAAGTTTATTCAAATCAATTTTCACATTTGCGAATTCTATAACCCTTTTCTGATCTGTTTTGATAGTTTTATTTAATATGTTCTGTATTCTTAGAATTAATTCTTTTGGTTCAAATGGTTTTGGTAAATAATCATCAGCACCAATCTCTAACCCCTCAACTCTTTCACTTGCTTCACCTTTGGCAGTGAGAAGTATTACTGGTGTATCTAATTTTTTTTTATTTTCTTTTAAAAATTCAAGTCCACTTTTACCAGGCATCATGATATCCAAAACTATCAAATCAAACTTAATTATTTTGATTTTCTCTGATGCATTTTCTGCACTTTCAGCAGTAGTGACTAAAAATTTATTTTCATTTAAATACTTTTTTACAAGAGATCTAATTCCATCATCATCATCAACCACTAGTATATGTGCAATAAACTTATCCATTAATTATTTTACTTAGTACATTATCAAAATTAATAACTTCTTCAGAACTTGAATTTAGCAAAGCATTATAAATTCTCTTTTTTTGTAAATTGAAAATTTCATTAAAAATTTTTTTACCTTTATCATTAAGAAAAACATGCTTTACTCTAGTATCTTGGTCATCTTTTTTAAAAATGACGATTTCAAGTTTAATCAAATCTTTGAGAACACGATTTAAGCTTTGTTTTGTTACTTTTAATCTCTTAAGCAGCTCAGAAATTGAGATCCCCTCATACATTGACAGTAAATGAATTACTTTATGGTGTGCTAAACCAATTGAATATCTATCTAATATTTTTTTTGAGTCAGAAAAGGTTTCTCTATAGCTTACGAATAGTTTTTCAATTAGATCTTTAAGCTGGTCATCTTTTAAATATAAAAGTTCTTTCATAATAGGTAAGTTATATTGACATATTAAAGATACAAAGATATTTTTCATTTATAAATTAAAAAAATTTTCACTCATGATACCTTACGACAAGCGATCTGGAAAAATATGGTACAACAACGAATTAGTTGATTGGGCTGACGTTAAACTACATGTTTTAAGCCATGGTATGCACTACGCCAGTTGTGTATTTGAGGGTGAGAGAGTTTATGATGGTTCAATTTTCAAATTAGAAGAGCACACAGCTAGATTTTTTCATTCTGCAAGAAGAATGGGTTTTGAAATTCCATATACAGAAGAAGAAATCAATAATGCATCCAATAAAATTATAGCAACCCAAAAAGTAGAAAATGGTTATGTAAGACCTGTTGCTTGGAGAGGTAGTGAGATGATGGCTATTTCTGCGCAACAAACAAAAATACATGTTGCGATTGCAACATGGGAATGGGGATCATATTTTGATCCTAAACTTAAAGTAGAAGGAATAAGATTAAATATTTCAAATTGGAGAAGGCCTGCACCTAATACAATCCCATGGGATACAAAGGCGTCAGGTCTTTACATGATTTGTACACTCTCAAAACATGAGGCAGAAAAGCAAGGATATACAGATTCTTTAATGCTTGATCATGAAGGGAATATTGCTGAAGCAACTGGAGCAAATATTTTTTTCAAAGATAAAAATGGAGAAATTCACACTCCAATACCAGATTCCTTTTTAGATGGTATTACAAGAAGAACAGTAATTGGAATTGCAAAATCAAAAAATATAAAAGTACATGAGAGAAAAATTAGTCCAACCGAATTACCTAATTTTGTTGGATGTTTTTTAACTGGAACAGCAGCAGAAGTAACACCAGTGTCTTGTATTGCTGAAAATCAGTTTAAAGTTTGTGATACTATTATTGATTTAAATGAAAGTTATCAGGCATTAGTTAGGAAGAAAAAAGCAGCCTAATCTTTACTGTCTTCAGACATAGCGTGATCAATACCTTTTCGCATATAATCATATGCAGTAAAAAGTGTTAAAGCAGCCGATAACCACAAAAGAATTATACCTATAGTTTGAGCATTATAATCTTGGAAATTAATTATTTTATTTCCAGTATCTCCAGACAATAAAAGAGCAATTGATACCATTTGTAATACTGTTTTAAGTTTAGCAAGGTTTGAAACAGGAAGTTTTATTTTTCCCTTTGCCAAAAATTCTCTCAAACCTGAAATTAAAATTTCTCTTGTAAGAATTATTATTGCTGCAATTACTTCATAATTTCTGATTGTTCCATCCATAACCAGAAGTATTAATGCTGTAGCAACAATGATTTTATCAGCTATAGGATCTAATAATTCACCCAGTTTTGACTCTACTCCAAACATTCTAGCCAACATACCATCCAAGAAGTCTGTAAATGATGCAATAATAAACAATATTAAAGCAGTAAGATCACCATAAAACCCTGGAAGATAAAAAGCTAAAACAAAAAAAGGAACAATTATTATTCGCCCTATCGTTAATATGTTTGGAATTTTTTTTAGCATAATTATTCGTGAAAAAAGTTATATATCTTTTTTGCTACTTTTTCTTCAACACCTTCTACAGATTTTATTTCATCTAAGCTAGCAGACTCAACAGATCTTGCAGATCCAAAATGGTTCAATAAAGCTCTTTTTCTTATAGCCCCAATCCCCTCTATTTGATCTAACAGAGATTTGCTTATACCTTTTTTTCTCTTTGCTCTGTGAGCGCTTATGGCAAATCTATGTGATTCATCTCTTATTCTTTGAAGAAAAAATAGGGTAGGGTCATTTCTAGTGAATTTATATTCTTTGCCATTGTGAAAAAAAGTTTCATTTCCACTATTTCTAAATTTGCCTTTTGCAATTGCAATAATTGGAATGTCGTGAAGTCCTAATTCATTAAGGCTCTCTCTAGCTACTGAATATTGACCTTTTCCCCCATCTACTAGAACCAAATCAGGAAAAGCAAGATAGTTATCTTTTTCTTGAACTGCTCTTTTGAACCTTCTGTTTAATACTTCTCTCATCATTCCATAGTCGTCTTGCTCATTTCTTTTATGCTTGATATTAAATTTTCTATATCTTTTTTTAATAAATCCTTCATCACCATATGCTATTAAAGCACCAACACTATTTGTACCTTGAATATGACTATTATCATAAACTTCAATTAAATTTATATTAGTTTCTAAATTAAATTTTTTAGCCACTGCCTCGAATAATTCTTTATTATTCTGACTTTCATAAAGTTTTCTATTTAGACTATCCTTTGCATTTTTAATTGCTTGATTAATTACTTTTAGTTTTGATCCTTTTTTTGCGACAGTAATATTTATCTGTTTACCTTCTTTTTGGGTCAGTGTTTTTTCAATTAATGCCTTTTCTTTTATTTCTTCTGAAAGGATAATCGATGAAGGAACACTTTTATTTTCATAAAATTGAGAAACAAATGAATTAAGGATTTCACTAAACTTTTCATCTGGATCGTGTTTTGGGAAAAAAGCTTGATTGCCCCAATTTTGTTTTGATCTATAAAAAAATACTTGAATACAAGTTTTTCCAGATTCTTTATATCCAGCAATGACATCAGCCTCAACTAAGTTTGCTTCATTAATTCTCTGTGAAGATTGAATTATGTTTAATGCTTTGATTCTATCTCTTAAAATTACAGCTTTTTCAAAATCAAGACCTTCACTTGCCTTTTCCATTTGGTTAGAAAGATTTTTTTGAATTTTCCTAGATTTGCCTGAAACAAATTCAATAGCATCCTCTACTGTTTGATTGTAATCTTCTTTTTTAACGTATCCCACACAAGGTCCAGAACACCTTTTTATTTGATATAAAATACACGGTCTTTCTCTATTTCTGAAAACAGTGTCATCACAAACTCTTAAATGAAAAATTTTTTGAATCATTTTGATTGTCCAATTAGCTGAACCAGCAGAGGCAAAGGGTCCAAAGTAAAAACCTTCTTTTGTTTTTTTTCCTCTATGTCTTTTTATTTGAGGCCATTTATCTTTATTACCAATAAATATAAATGGAAATGACTTATCATCACGTAATAGGATATTAAACTTTGGTTTATGTTTTTTAATTAAATTTGCTTCTAGAAGCAAAGCTTCGCTTTCATTAGATGTTGTTGTTATCTCCAATTTTCTTGTTTGAGATAACATTCTTTCAGTTCTAATTATGTGATTTTTTTCTGCAACATAGCTCTTTAATCTATTTGGTAAATTTTTGGCTTTACCTACATAAAGAATTTCATTTTTTTCATTAAGCATCCTGTATACGCCTGGAAGTTTTGGTACTAGAGGTAGCTCTTTTTTAATTACTTCTTTTCCTATTTCAGAGCTTATCATGGCTTCTCTTTTTGGTAATTTGAATACCAACAGATGAACACTGTTTTAAGATTTCTAATTTTTCAATTTTCAACATTATTTTAGCAATCCTTTTGTCTTTAAATAGTTCGTCAAAAACAGCTTCTGCTAAAGTTTCTAAGAAATTGTAATGTTTCTTTTTTACAAGTTTTGTAATTAATTTTACTATAGTTCCATAATTAACAATGGATTTGATATCTTTATCGCTTGAAGGTTTTTTGTCTTCATAGTCTATTTCAAGACTAAATTTAACTTTTTGTGGTTTTTCTTTTTCAAAATCGTAATAACCAAGTTTTAAATCTAAGATTAATTCATTAATTAGGATTTTTTTCTCATAATTAAATAAGCTTTTATTTTTATCTATTTTGACAATTTTTAAATTATTTTTTTTCATTCTTTACCCATTACATCTGGGGTTTGCCAGTTAAGATTTTGACCACTATCAATAGCTAAAACTTGACCAGTAATAGATATATTTTTAATAAAAAAGTCAACAGCATTACATATTTGTTCCACATCAACTTGTCTTTTAAGAGGTGTTGCTAAATATTGCTTTTTGAAATGTTTTTCAGATTGTCTTTGATTTTTTATAGTGGGTCCAGGTGCAATTGCGTTTACTCTTATATTTGGAGCCAAACTCATAGCGCTAGTTTTTGTTAAAGTATACAAACCAGTTTTGCTAAGGGTGTATGAAAAAAAGTAAGGAGTTAATTTGAAAACTCTTTGATCAATAATATTTATAATATTATTATTTTTACTTTTAACATTTTTAGCAAATTCTTTTGTTAATAATGCAGGTGCTCTTAAATTGGTTCTTAAATGCTTGCTCCAACTATCCAATGAAAAATTTTCTAATTTATCATTTTCAAATAAAGAAGCGTTATTAACAAGACAATCAAAAAACTTTAATTTAGATTTTGCAAATTTAATTATTTTTTTTATATCAGTTTCTTTACTTAAATCACCTTTGACTAAGTATACTTTTGTACCTTTGTTAGATAATTCTTTTTTTAATTTTTCTGCTTTTAATTTTGACTTGTTGTAATGGATTAAGATTTCTTTATTTGGACCAGATAATTTTCTGGCAATTGCTGCCCCCATTCGAGTAGCCCCACCAGTAATTATTATTTTCCGTGCTTCCATTTCTTATCTCTTTTTTTTGTAACTTTAGTTCCTGGCATACCCATAGTAGATCTACCTTTTGGATAAAGCTTATTTTTTACATCATACTGCCTTATTTTTGGATTTAATGTAATTTCTAATTCAGTGCTTTCTAATTTTCTTATCTCATCTCGTATTTTAGCAGCTTCTTCAAACTCTAAATTAGATGCTGACTCTTTCATTTTTTTATCTAGGGCTTTAAGGTGTTTTTTAAGATTTCCTCCGACATTAGACCCTTCGCTTACTTTAACGTAGTCTTTTTCATAAACACTTTCTAGAATATCACTGATTTCTTTTTTTACCGATTTTGCATCTATCTTGTGTTTCTTATTGTAAGCTAACTGAATTTTTCTTCTTCGATCAGTTTCAGCAATTGCTTTTTTTATACTTTTCGTCTCTTTGTCTGCATATAAAACTACTTTACCATCAACATTTCTAGCTGCTCTTCCTATAGTTTGAATTAAAGATGTTTCTGATCTTAAAAAACCTTCTTTATCAGCATCTAAAATTCCAACTAAGGCACATTCGGGAATATCTAATCCCTCCCTTAATAAATTAATTCCAACTAGAACATCAAACACACCCATCCTCAAATCTCTCATAATTTCTATTCTTTCAAGTGTATCAATATCAGAGTGTAGATATCTTACTTTAATTCCATTCTCATGAAGATATTCAGTTAAATCTTCAGCCATTTTTTTGGTTAGTGTTGTGACTAATACTCTATGATTATTTTCAATTACTTTTTTACATTCATGCATTAAATCGTCGACTTGATTTTTAGCTGGTCGTATCTCTACGACTGGATCTATAAGACCAGTTGGTCTGATAACTTGATCAATGAATTTCCCTTTAGTTTGCTCTAGTTCCCATGGACCGGGTGTTGCTGAAACGAAAACAGTTTGGGTTCTCATTAAGTCCCATTCTTCAAATTTTAATGGTCTATTATCCATGCATGAAGGAAGTCTAAAACCGTATTCTGCTAAAGTACTTTTTCTTGATCTATCACCCTTATACATTCCATTTAGCTGAGGAACTGTAACGTGACACTCGTCCACAAATATTAAAGTATTATCTGGAAAATATTCAAAAAGAGTAGGTGGGGGCTCTCCAGGTTTTCTTCCTGACAAAAATCTTGAATAGTTTTCAATGCCAGCACAAGAACCAGTAGCTTCAATCATTTCAAGATCAAATTTAGTTCTTTCTTCTAATCTTTGCGCCTCTAATAATTTATTTTCAGCACGGTGTTTTTTTAGAGTTACTTCTAATTCTTTTTTAATATTAATTACCGCTTGTTCAATTGTAGGTTTTGGGGTGATGTAGTGACTATTTGCATAAACTTTTACTAAACTTAATTCTCTTACTTTATCACCAGTTAACGGATCAAACTCTTCTATCTGTTCTAATTTATCCCCAAATAGACAAAGTCTCCAAGCTCTATCTTCTAAGTGTGATGGAAAAATTTCTAAGTATTCTCCTCTTGCTCTAAATGTTCCTCTATAAAAATTTTGATCATTTCTTTTATATTGTAGAGCAACTAAAGATTTGATTATTTCTTCTCTATTGTAGTCATAATTTTTTTGAAGAGTTAGTGTCATTTTACTATACGCTTCAACTGAACCTAATCCGTAGATACAAGAAACACTTGCTACAATTAAAACATCATCTCTTTCTAAAAGAGATCTAGTTGCTGAGTGCCTCATTCTATCAATTTGTTCATTTATAGAGGCTTCTTTCTCTATATATGTGTCTGATCTCGGCACATAAGCCTCTGGAGTATAATAGTCATAGTATGAAACGAAATATTCAACAGCATTGTCTGGAAAAAAGGTTTTCATTTCCCCATAAAGTTGAGCAGCAAGAGTTTTGTTTGGAGCTAAAATTAAGGCAGGTCTATTAGTAGCTTCAATTACTTTAGCCATTGTAAAAGTTTTTCCAGATCCCGTTACACCAAGCAAAACTTGATTAAATTGATCTTTGTTAGCACCATTTACTAATTTTTTTATCGCTTCAGGCTGATCACCAGCAGGTTTAAAATCAGATTTAATTTTGAATTTTTTTCCACCCTCTAGTTTTCCACCTATTTTAGGATTTTTACTCTGAATATCTGTAATTAAATCTTGATAAGTATTTTCCATATATTAAACAAGGTAGTAGAATTTATTTATATTTCAATGAGCATAATATCAGACAGTTTAAAGAAGATTAAACCATCACCTACTATTGCTGTTACACAAAAAGCAAGAGAATTAAAAGCTGCTGGAAAAGATGTTATTGGATTAGGTGCAGGGGAACCAGATTTTGATACTCCAGATAACATTAAGCAAGCAGCTATAAAAGCTATTAACGATGGTGATACAAAATACACCGCAGTAGATGGGACTCCAGCATTGAAAAAAGCGATTGTAGAAAAATTTAAAAAAGAAAATAATTTAGATTATACAACTGATCAAATTACAGTTGGTGCTGGTGGAAAGCATGTAATTTATAATGCAATGATGGCCACATTAAACCAAGGTGATGAAGTTATAGTTCCTGCTCCTTATTGGGTTTCTTATCCCGATATGGTTTTATTAGCTGGAGGAAAACCAGTGATAATGGAATGTGATGAAAAACAAGGTTTTAAAATAAATCCAATTGATCTTGAAAAATTTATAACTCCAAAAACAAAATGGATTATTCTTAATTCTCCTTCAAATCCAACTGGAGCATGTTATTCAGAGCAAGATATAAAAGCAATTGCAGATATTTTGAAAAAACATAGTCATGTGTATATTTTAAGCGATGATATTTATGAGCATGTGACTTATGAGGGTTTTAAATTTTTTACAATTGCTCAAATTGAAAGTTTAAAAGATAGAGTGCTTACAATGAATGGTGTAAGCAAAGCTTATTCAATGACAGGCTGGAGAATAGGGTATGCAGCTGGTCCAAAAGATATCGTTAAAGCTATTGCTAAAATTCAATCACAATCAACAACTAATCCTTCTTCTATTAGCCAAGCCGCTGCAGTTGAGGCACTTAGTGGAACACAAGACTTTATTAAGGAAAGAGCTAATTCTTTTCAGGAGAGAAGAGATTTTGTTGTTAATGCTTTAAATGCGATAGATGGAATTGAATGTCTGAATCCAGATGGAGCGTTCTATGTTTTTCCAAGTTGCAAAGGTTTAATGGGTAAAAAAGATCCAAATGGAAATGAAATTAAATCTGATACTGATTTTGTTCAATCATTATTAGAGAATAGTGGAATTGCTGTAGTCCAGGGTTCTGCATTTGGTTTAGAAGGTTTTTTCAGAATTTCTTATGCAACATCAATGGATAATCTTAAGAAAGCAATGGATAAAATATCTAGTTTTTGTAAATCCTTAAGTTAATGAAAACAGCCCTAGTGTTTGGTTCATCAGGTTTAGTTGGCGGGCATCTTGTTAATGAACTTATCCTGAATTCAAATTATTCAAAAATAAAGATTTTTGTTCGTTCAAAAATAGAACTTATTAATCCAAAAATTGAAATTATTGAAACTGATTTTAATAATTTAGAAAAGCATAGAAATGATATTACAGGTGAAGACTGTTTTTTTTGTATTGGTACAACAAGAAAAAACTCACCTAATAGAAATGAATATGAAAGAATTGAGCTCAATATTCCTAGACAAATTGCCCAAATCGCTAAATCAAATTCAATTCAATCATTTTTTTTTGTTTCATCTGGTTATGCAGATCCAAAAAGTTCAGGTGATTATTTAAAATTCAAAGGATTAGTTGAACAAGAAATTAAAAATCAAAATTTTGATAAAATTGGGATCATGAGACCATCCTTCTTATTGGGAAATAGAAAAGAAAAAAGAATAGGTGAAAAATTTGGTATAGTATTATTTAAATTGTTAACTCCAATTTTAGTTGGACCTTTAAGAAAA
Source organism: uncultured Pelagibacteraceae bacterium (assembly GCA_902624015.1). Taxonomy (GTDB): domain Bacteria; phylum Pseudomonadota; class Alphaproteobacteria; order Pelagibacterales; family Pelagibacteraceae; genus Pelagibacter. The sequence goes on along the minus strand of CACNVV010000002.1, from coordinate 60,155 downwards.
ATGAAACCAATTAGGGCAGAAATAGTCGCTAAAGCAATGGTAAAGTTGGCAAATGAAAATATTAATCAAAGTATATTTGAATCAAATGAGATAGTTGAATTAGTGAGATAGGAATTTTTCGGCTTCTAATGCTGCCATACATCCCATACCTGCAGCGGTTACAGCTTGTCTAAATGTTTTGTCTTTTACATCTCCCGCAGCATAAACTCCAGGAATATTTGTTTCAGTAGAATCCGGTTTAGTAATTAAATACCCTTCATTATCCATCTTAAGTTGATCTTTGAAGAGTGAAGTTGCTGGATCATGTCCAATAGCGATAAACAATCCATCTAGTTTTAATTCTTCAGTTTTATCTGTTTTTAAATTTTTGATTTTAATACCTTTAACATTTTTAGGCTCTTGATCTCCCAATACATCTTCAACAACAGAGTCCCAAATAATTTCTATTTTTTTATTTTCCATTAATTTTTTTTGAAGCATTTTTTCAGCTCTCAAACTATCTCTTCGATGAATTAATTTAACTTTGGATGCAAACTTTGTAAGGAACATCGCTTCTTCAACAGCTGCATTACCTCCTCCAACAACTGCTACCTCTTTATCTTTAAAGAAAAAACCATCACAAGTAGCGCACGCAGAAACACCAAATCCTCTAAATTCTTGTTCAGATTTAAGATTTAACCATCTGGCTTGAGCCCCTGTAGAAATAATTATGCTATCAGCAGTATATTTTTGCCCACTATCGCCTATAGCTTCAAACGGAGTAGATTTTAAATTTACCGAACCAATATGATCTTCAATCATTTCAGTTCCAACTGCTTTTGCTTGTTCTTTCATTTGATCCATCAACCACGGACCTTGAATAACTTCAGCAAATCCTGGAAAATTTTCAACATCAGTAGTTGTTGTTAATTGACCACCAGGTTCAGAACCATAAACTAAAATTGGATCTAACATCGCTCGAGCCGCATAAACTGCTGCTGTGTATCCGGCAGGACCAGATCCAATTATTAACACTTTTGTGTGTTTAGTTGGATTTTGACTCATATGAAAGCTATATAGTGATTAATGTCTAAATTAAAAGGTTTATTATTAACTCAAGGAATGCATGGCATGATAAGCCAGGTAGAAGGTTTAGCAAAAGCCTTAGATATTGATTTTACACACCATAAAGTTGAACTAAATAATTTTTGGAAAATTATTCCACCAAAATTAACACCAGTATCGCAAAACGTTTATAAAAAAATAAACGAGTCTGATTTTGATGTAATTATTTCATGTGGAAGAAAAAGCGTGATTCCGTCAATTCACTTAAAAAGTATTTCAAAAAAAAAAGTTTTAAACATTCATATTCAAGACCCAAAGGTGGATTTTAATCATTTTGATTTTATTGTTGCTCCCGAACATGATGGGATAAGCGGCACAAATGTAATTAAAACAAAAGGTGCAATTCACTATTTAACGGAAAATGAAATTGAAGAAAATAGAAGTTATTTAAATTCATATATCAAACAGGATAATAGAAAAGTTTGGTGTTTGATAATGGGTGGTCCTACAAAATATTACGATTACTCAACAAAAAATATGAAGCACATCTTTTCAATTTTCTACAAATTATTGAAAAAACATGACTTTCAACTTGTGGTGATACCTTCAATGAGAACACCTTTAAATACTATACATTATGCAAAAGAGTTTTTTGGAGAAAATCACACTGTGATTATGAATGTTGACAAAAAAGCTTATCTTTCAGCTTTAGCTATTTCAGAAAATATAGTCATAACATGCGACTCTAGCTCAATGATATCTGAGGCTGCTTTGACTGGAAAACCAATTTACGTTGCTAATATTTTACCAAAAAGGAAAGACGTTAGATTTCAGAATTTTAGAAATTTATTTAGAGAATTAAATATTACTAGAAACTTAGGTGAAGAAATTGAAAATTGGAACTATCAAAAATTAGATGAAACGAATAGAGTAGCCAAAATTATTAAAGAAAAAATACAATCATAATGTCATTTTTAAATTCAATTAAAAATAATTCAAAAGAACATAGTTTCCCTTTTAATCATTGGGAGTATAGTGATGCTTTGTCAGAAGGAGCAATTGACGAAATAGTTAAAGCTGACATTCCTGATGTAAGTAAACATAATCTTAATTATGATGGAACAAGAGCAATAGATGGTGGAGCTGCAGAATTTAGACAAGGTATAGCTTCAGGCGGACAAGCGATAAAGTTTAGATGTTTTGTTAATAAAGAAAACTCATCTCAATTTCCAAATTTAGTAAAATTTATAAATGAACTTCAATCTAAAGAAACATATGAAACAATTTCTAAAATGATAAATAAAGATTTATCTAATTCCTATGTCAGGGTCGAGGTTATATGTGACCGAGAGGGTTTTTGGTTAAAACCTCATTGCGATATAAAAGAAAAACTTATGTCAGGCTTAATATTTGTTAATAAAACAAATGAGTCTGAAGATTTAGGAACTGATTTTTATAATGAAAAATTAGAAAAGGTTAAGACACTTCCTTACAAACATAATTATGGTTATCTTTTTACCAGCGGACCAAACACTTGGCATGGGATGGAGAAGAAAAAGATCGTTAAAGAAAGACGATGTATTCAAGTAAATTATGTTACCTTTGAAACTGATTGGAAAGTAAATTCTTAAACGTCCTGAAGAGAAGTCACTTCTAATTTTTTTGTTTTTAGCGATCTAATCGCCTCTAAACATGCCTGAGCTGTGGACATATTAGTGCAATAAGGAACTTTATTCTTAAGCGTTGCTCTTCTTAAAGCTATTGCATCGCTTAATCTATGTTCACTATTTCCACCTCCAGTATTTATTACTAATGCTATTTTTTTAGAGTCTAAAACATCTACTATGTGAGGCGAGCCAGTGCTTACTTTATTTATAATTTTACATTTCATCCCATGCTTTCGAATATATTCTGCGGTTCCTCTAGTTGCACATAATTTGAACTTAAGTTTAAGGAGTTCTTTAGCTAAATCTATTCCTTCATCTTTGTGACTATCTTTGAGAGATATAAAAGCTAGTCCTTGTTTTGGTAATGAGTTAGCTGCTGCGATTTGACTTTTGGCAAAAGCCATTCCAAAATTTTTATCAAATCCCATAACTTCTCCTGTCGACTTCATCTCAGGCCCTAACAATAAGTCACTGTTGGGAAATTTATTAAATGGAAATACAGCTTCTTTAACTGCGTACATACCTTTAGATTTATCTTTTAAATTAAACTTAGATAACTTTTCACCAGCCATTACTCTTGATGCAATTTTAGCTAGGGGCAATCCTTTAGCTTTTGACACAAAAGGTACTGTTCGACTCGCTCTAGGATTTACCTCAATCACATAAATTTCATCTTTTTTAATTGCAAACTGTATATTCATGAAACCTTTGACATTTAAAGCTATTGCTAATTTTTTTGTTTGATTTTCAATTTCTTTAAGAAGATATGGTTTTATTGAAACTGGAGGTAGGCTACACGCCGAATCTCCTGAATGAATTCCAGCTTCTTCGATATGTTGCATAATTCCTGCAACGTGAACCTGTTTCCCATCTGATATGGCATCCACATCTACTTCCATTGCATGATCGATAAATTTATCAATCAAAATTGGATTTTCTTCTGCAGCTTTAAACGCTTCTTCAACAAATTTTTTAAGCTGATTTTTTTCATGAACAATTTCCATTGCTCTTCCACCTAGAACATATGATGGTCTTACCATTAATGGTAATCCTATTTTGTCTGCAATTTTTATTGCCTGATTAAATGTTTTTGCAATCCCACTTTCTGCTTGTTTTAGTTTTAATTTATTTAATAAATTTCTAAATCTATCTCTATCCTCTGCTAAATCGATAGAAGTATATTGAGTTCCTAAAATTGGAAGCTTGTTATCGTGCAAAAATTTAGCAAGCTTAATCGGAGTTTGGCCTCCAAACTGAGCTATTACTCCTATCAGATTTCCTTTTTCTTGTTCTTTTTTAATTATGTTAAAAACATATTCTTCTTTTAAAGGTTCAAAGTATAATCGATCACTAGTATCATAGTCTGTTGATACTGTTTCAGGGTTACAATTAACCATAATAGTCTCAAAACCCGCATCTTTTAATGAAAAACTTGCCTGACAACAGCAATAATCAAACTCAATTCCTTGACCAATTCTATTTGGTCCTCCTCCAAGAATAATTATTTTTTTTTTATTAGATGGATCTGCTTCACATTCTGAGTTAATTGAAAAGTTTCTTTGATATGTTGAATACATATAAGGCGTAAACGATTTGAATTCAGCTGCACAAGTATCTACTTTTTTATAAACTGGAAGTATTTTAAGCGCTGATCTTTTTCTTCTGATAATTTCTTCAGACGTTTTAGTTAATTCCGAAAGTTTTTTATCTGAAAATCCTATTGATTTTATTCTATTGAATTCTGCAAAATCCCTGGGAAGTCCTTTAGTTTTTATTTGTTTTTCACAATCGACTATCTCTTTAATTTGTTCTAAAAACCAAAGATCAATTTTGGATAAATTATATATTTTCTTTAAGTTTATTTTTTTTCTAATTGCTTCAGCAACCAGTAATATTTTATTTGGGATATTTTCTTTAAGCTTCTTTTCAATTTGCTTTTTATTTAAATCAAAAATTCTGTCTAAACCTGAAAAACCAGTTTCAAGAGATACTAGCGCCTTTTGTAAAGATTCTTTAAAGTTTCTTCCAATAGCCATTGCTTCACCTACTGATTTCATTGATGTCCCTAAAGTTGCAGGAGAAGTAGAAAATTTTTCAAATGTAAATCTTGGAATTTTAGTCACTACATAATCTATACTTGGTTCAAATGATGCAGGAGTAACTTTAGTTATTTCATTTTTTAGTTCATCTAGAGTATAACCAACCGCTAATTTTGCAGCTACTTTCGCAATTGGAAATCCAGTTGCTTTTGATGCAAGTGCTGAAGATCTTGATACACGTGGATTCATTTCAATGACAACCATTCGACCATTTTTAGGATTGATAGCAAACTGAACATTTGATCCTCCAGTTTCAACTCCAATTTTTCGTAAACATGCAATAGATGCATTTCTCATTACTTGGTATTCTTTATCAGTAAGTGTAAGAGCTGGTGCAATTGTTACTGAGTCTCCCGTATGAATTCCCATTGGATCTATATTTTCAATCGAGCAAATGATGATACAGTTATCTTTCTTATCTCTTACAACCTCCATCTCAAATTCTTTCCAACCTTCTAAACATTCCTCTACAAGAACTTGGCTTACTGGAGATTCATGTAATCCATTTTTAACAATCTTAAAATAATCTTTTCTAGTTTTGGCTATTCCCCCACCAAGCCCACCAAGTGTAAAAGCAGGTCTTATAATTGCAGGTAAACCAATTTTTTTTAATACTTTTGATGCTTGATTATTATTATTTACGATTTCTGATTTTGGTAAATCTAAACCAATATCTATCATATTTTTTCTAAATTTCTTTCTATCCTCGGCATTAGAAATTGCTTTAGAATTTGCTCCTATCAACTCAATTTTGTATTTTTTTAGAATTCCTTTTTTCTCTGCTTCCATTGCAAGGTTAAGCGCAGTTTGCCCTCCCATTGTTGGAAGAATTGCATCGGGTTTTTCTTTTCTGAGAATTTTTTCTAAAACATTTAGTGTAATTGGTTCAATATAAGTTTTATCCGCAACATCTGGATCAGTCATAATCGTTGCAGGGTTTGAGTTTATTAAAACTACTTTATAGCCCTCATCTTTAAGTGCTTTACATGCTTGTGTCCCTGAATAATCAAATTCACACGCTTGTCCTATAATTATTGGACCAGCTCCTACAACTAATATTTTTTTAATATCTTTTCTTTTTGGCATTTTTTTTCATGTTGTTAATAAATTCTTGAAACAAATAAACGCTATCTTGAGGTCCTGGATTAGACTCTGGATGATATTGAACTGAAAAGACTGGTTTATTTTTTAGTTTGATACCTTCAATACTATTATCAAATAAAGATTTATGTGTGACCTCAATATTTTTTGGTAATGTTTCTTTAACTACCTCAAATCCATGGTTTTGACTTGTTATCTCGACATTGTCATGAATTAAATTTTTAACAGGGTGATTTGCTCCTCTATGACCAAGTTTCATTTTCTTTGTTTTACCACCTAATGCCAATGCTAAAATTTGATGACCCAAACAAATACCAAATATTGGTAAATTTTTTTTAATTAGATCTTTAATAATTTCTATAGCATATTTTCCTGTTGCAGCTGGATCACCAGGACCATTTGATAAAAATATTCCATTTGGTTTTAAAGCTAAAATTTTGTTGGCATTAGTTTTACAGGAGACAACTGTAACTTTACAGTTGAAGTCAGAGAAATATCTTAAGATGTTTTTTTTAATTCCATAATCAATTGCAACAACATGAAATGAGTTCTTATTATTTTTTTTATATCCATGTTTTTTTTTCCATGTTTTAAGACCTTTCCAAATATAATTTTTTTGGGTTGAAACTACTTCTGCAAGATCAAGATTTTTTAATCCACTCCATTTTATTGTAGAGTTGGTCAATTTATTAATATTAAATTTTCCTTTTTTTGAATAACTAATAGTACCTTTAGGGGCACCTTTGTCTCTTATAAAGTTTGTTAGGCTTCTGGTGTCTAAGCCAGTAATTCCAACAATTTTATTTTTTTTTAGCCAAGTATCTAAATGTAGGAATGATCTGTAATTTGAGGGTGAAGTTATTTCAGAATTGATTATCACTCCTCTGGCCCATATTTTATCAGATTCATGATCTTCTTTATTGGTTCCAACATTTCCAATATGGGGAAAGGTAAAGTTAATAATTTGACCTGCATATGACGGATCAGAGATAATTTCTTGATAGCCTGTTAATGATGTATTAAAGCAAACTTCGCCAGTGGCATCTCCCTGGTAACCAATTCCAATTCCTTTGAATACCTTTTTATTTTCGAGAACTAAAACGCCTGTATTGATTTCAGATTTTATTTTTGAGTTAGTTTTTTTTGATTTTTTGTTCAATTACAACTCATGAGTTAAAGGTTAATACAATAATTGCTTTATTATCGCAACAGAGATGTAATATAAAATTGTAAAAAAACAATTTTTCTTTTGAAGAATTTTTTCTTTAAAGTAGATTAAAAAATTATGTCATTAAAACAGACCATCGAAAACGAATATAAAAATGCTTTAAAATCTAAAGATAAAAATAAAATATCAACCTATAGGTTAATATTATCTTCTATTAAGGATTTGGACATTGTTAATAGATCAGGCCCTAACAAAAAAGAAACTGATGATGAGGACATTAAAAAACTTCTAAAAAAAATGGTTAAACAACGAGCCGAATCGATCGATATTTATAAAAAAAATAATAGAACAGATCTTTTAGAGGTTGAGCAAAATGAATATGATATTTTAACAAGTTTTTTACCAAAGCAACTTAGTGTGGAGGAAACTAAGAAAATTTGTGAAGATGTTATTACGAAAATTGAAGCAAATTCATTGAAAGATATGGGAAAAGTTATGGGTGAGCTTAAAAAAACTCATGCAGACGAAATTGATTTTTCAAAAGCAGGATCATTAATAAAAGAATTGTTGAATAAATAATGAAATATCCAAAAGAGTATCTTGATGAAATTAAGAACAGACTCAAAGTTTCAACAGTAGTATCAAAAACTGTTTCCTTAAAAAAAAGAGGTAAAGAATTTGTAGGTTTATCACCTTTCAAAAATGAAAAAACACCCTCATTTACTGTGAATGATGAAAAAGAATTTTATCATTGTTTCGCAACTTCTGAACACGGCAATATTTTTGATTTTGTGATGAAAACTCAAAATTTAAAATTTGGAGAAGCCGTTAAATATTTAGCTCAATTAGCAGGTATGCAGCCCTATATGTTTTCTAAACAAGATGAAGAAAGAGAAAAAAAGTGGAATGAGTATAAATCTATTTTTAGTCATTATGTTGAATTTTATCACAATGAACTTTTAAAAAATGAAAATTATTCTATTGCTAGAGATTATTTAAAAAATAGATCATTAGGTAAAGATGAAGTTAAAAAGTTTAAGATAGGATACATAGAAAAAAATCCAAATTTATTTGAAAAATTAAAACAAGATTATAGTGAACAAACTTTAGTAGAAACTGGTTTATTTTACTTAGACGAGAAAAAAAAAATTTATTTAGAAAGATTTAGAGGTCGATTAATATTTCCAATCAATAATATTTCAGGTCAACCAATAGCACTAGGTGGAAGAATAATAGAAAATTTAGATTACTTAGCTAAATATATAAATTCACCTGAAACAAACTTTTTTAAAAAGGGATCAAATTTATATAATTTAGATTTAGCAAGAAAACTTTCTAATAAAGTTGATCAGATATATCTAGTTGAAGGATATATGGATGTAGTAGGTCTAAGTAAAAATGGAATAGATAATGCGGTAGCAAATCTTGGTACGTCTTTAACCGACAAGCAAATTTTGACTTTAAACCAATTTTTTGATGATATAATAATATGTTTTGATGGTGATGAAAGTGGATATAAAGCTGCTGTTAGAGCTGCTGAAAATTCAATAAAGGAACTAAGGCCAGAGAAACAAATTTCTTTTTTATTTTTACCAGATAAAGAAGATCCTGATAGCTATGTAAAAAAAAATGGAAAATCTGATTTTATAGATTTTACAAAGCAGAGCAAATTATCAATTCATCAATTTATTTTTAGTCATTATAAAAAACAAACTAAAAATAATCCTTCGTCAATGGCTATTTTTGAGAAAAAACTTAGAGCAATTGCAAATACAATTAAAGATGATTTTATAAAAAAATATGTTTTAGAATATTTTTTAGAAAAAATTTCTGAGTTAACACCACATTCTAACCAAAATAATAAAAGATTTTATACAAAAAAAACAAAATCTTTAGAGAGTACAAAAAAATATTTTAAAGAAAGTCAGTCTTTGACGGGAGTTGAATTAAAAGAGTTTTCTTTATTATATCTGGTCATAAATAAATTAGATTTGTTACAAGCAAATATTCATTTGATTGAAAATATTAAATTATTTACTGAGTTTAATAAAAAAATATTTGAAATGATTATTGAAAAATTGAAATCTGGTTCACAAATAACAACTCAAGATCTTGACTTAGATAATCAATTATTAGAAAAAATAAACAAATTTGCTCCAATCAAACATATCCTAAATAATCAATCTGATGACGATCAAAAAGTAATCGAATTATTAGAGGACATTTCTAGAGATTTGATGAATTACGATCTTGAGTTCAGAATCCAGGAATTAGAATCGAAGTTTTCTGTAGATATGAGCGAGTCCACATTTAATGAGTTAAAAGAGCTCAAAAAAAAGCAGAATCTCAATTAAACTGACTAAATTATTAATAGATTTTTGTATAATTGACATTATATAAGACCTCTAAACTCAAATTATCGTGGAAAGAATTATTACAAAATCATTTGCAAGATTAATGGGCCGTGGGACTCATAGAGGATTTATTACATATGAAGAATTAAATAAATCATTGGGAAAAAGAAATTTATCAGATGAAAATTTAGCTCAAGCTTTTATTCATATTTTAGATGAAAAAATAACTTTAGTAGAAAAAAAATCAGATTTTAAAATTCTTAGAAAAAAAGAAAATTCAAATAAAGAGGAAGGTAAAACAATTGAAAAAAGTGATGACCCTATAAGAATGTACTTAAGGGAGATGGGAGGTGTCGAACTTTTATCTAGAGAAGGTGAAATAGCAATTGCAAAAAGAATAGAAGCTGGAAAAGATGTAATGTTAATTGCACTTGCACAAAGTCCAATTACTGCACAACAATTTTTTGAATGGAATGAAAAATTACAAAAAGATGAAATTTTAGTCAGAGAAATAATTGACATTGATACAAACTATATGGAAGATGAAACAACAGGTCCTAGCGCAAAGCAGAAAAATTCTGGTGATGCTGATAAAGATGAAGGTTCATCTGATGAAGACGATGATTTTAATCCCACTCTTGCAGCCATGGAAACAGAAATTAAACCAAAAGTTTTAAAAACCATAAATACTCTTACTAAAGAATATACAAAACTCATAAAATACCAAAAAGATAGATTAGAGTGTGTTCTAAATTCTCAAAGCTTTTCTACATCCAAGGAGAAAGGATATGAGAAAATAGTTGGTGACATTTTAGAAAATATTAAATCACTTCAATTATCTCCATCTGTTTTAGAGGAATTAGTTCAAAAACATTATGTTGAAAATAAAAAAATTATCTCTTTAGAGGGTAATCTTTTAAGATTGGCATTAGATCACAAAATTCAAAGAAATGAATTTATTAAATTTTATGTAGGTAATGAAATTAATCCAAATTTAAAAAAATTTTTAGATACAAATGTAGTTTGGAAACAATTTTTTTCTAAATATAAAAATGAGTTTAAAAATATTAGAGAGAGATTAGTAGAAATTAGCTACAAACTTGGAATTTCAGTAACGGAGTTCAAAAAATTAGTTAGTCGAATTCAAAAAGGTGAGAAAGAATCTAGAATAGCCAAAAAGGAGATGGTCGAAGCAAATTTAAGATTAGTTATTTCTATAGCAAAAAAATATACCAATAGAGGTCTTCAATTTTTAGATTTAATCCAAGAAGGAAACATTGGTTTAATGAAAGCTGTTGATAAATTCGAGTACAGAAGAGGATATAAGTTTTCAACATATGCTACATGGTGGATAAGACAGGCAATAACTAGATCTATTGCAGACCAAGCAAGAACAATTCGTATACCAGTACATATGATAGAGACAATAAATAAAATTGTTAGGACCCAAAGACTAATATTAAGTGAGTTTGGAAGAGAAGCAACTCCTGAAGAATTAGCTCAAAAACTCAGAATGCCTTTGGACAAGGTAAGAAAAGTATTAAAAATTTCAAAGGAACCAGTATCTTTAGAAAAACCAGTTGGTGACGAAGAAGATAGTAGTTTAGGAGATTTCATAGAGGACACAAAAGCTTTAGCACCACTAGAACAAGCGATTAAATCAAACCTTGGGGAGGCTACTACTAAAATACTATCTACTCTTACTCCCAGAGAGGAAAGAGTTTTAAGAATGAGATTTGGAGTAGGAATGAATACAGACCATACACTTGAAGAGGTAGGATTGCAGTTTTCTGTAACCAGAGAAAGAATAAGACAAATAGAAGCTAAGGCTTTAAGAAAATTAAAACATCCCAGTAGGTCTAAACAACTAAAAAGTTTTCTAGAAAGTTAGTTCTGGGCCGTTAGCTCAATAGTAGAGTACTGCATTGACATTGCAGGGGTAGTTGGAGCGTAACCAACACGGCCCACCATTATTAGATTATCTTTAATTGATAACTTCAAAAAAATGATATAACTACGTGTAAGTTTTGGGCCTGTAGCTCAGTTGGTTAGAGCAGTACACTCATAATGTATTGGTCCCAGGTTCGAGTCCTGGCGGGCCCACCAAAAATTATTTTTTTGAAAATTCTTCTAATGTTTTGAACAGTGCGTTTATATCACCATTGTTAGAGTTTATAATTGATATGAACTCCTCTTTTTGGGTTCTGGCTAAACTAAGACCTTCAATAATAAGATCTCTAATTAAAGGATTATCAGGGTTTTTTGTATATACTCTCCAATCAATTTTAACTTCTGGTCTTTCTGATGTTGCAATAAGAAGACTATTAACAATCGTATAATTTTTATTTAAAATTTCTTTACCATAAACTTCTATTTTAGGATTAGTATATTCAGACAATCTACTAGAAAAACTCTTTAAAAAATAATCTTCAAATAAATTAAAGTACAGTTTTTTTTGACTATCATTTAAATTTTTCCTAACTGATCCTAGTGAATAATATCCTACTCCTCTTATATCTACAGTTTCTTTAGCTATAGTTTTTAATTCGTTTATTTTATTTTCTTTCGAAATATTTTTTGAAAGAATTTGTGAAGCTCGGTTCACAGTTGATTGAACAAACACTTGTGGCTCCATAGAATATAGATGTGTATTTGTAAGATTAAATATAAAAAATATTAAAAAAATTTTTTTTATATGCATAAATAATTTTATTAAAGATTATTTGTTGTCTATTTCTTCCCAGTCTTCTTCATCCTTATATAGAACTTCAATACTTCCTCTTTGATTATTCTTAATTTTATTTTCTCTATCTTGCAAGTATAGACTTCTTAAAGACGCATAAAAGTCTATAGAATTCTTTTCAAGATTGTCAAAAGATTCAATATTATTTGCTCTAAAATCAATACCACTTAAAGCTTTAGATGTAATATAAACTTTATCACTTAAAAATTCATTATTACCATGTACAGAAGCATTATACCAAGGGTCTCCACCTAATATATTTGCAAAAGATCCAGCTGTATCTCTTACAGTTGAAGGTCCTAAAACTGGAAGGACTACATAACAACCAGGTCCTACGCCCCACGAGCCTAAAGTTTGACCATAATCTTCCATTATATATTTTGGAAAACCCATTTTATTAGCAACATCAACAGTTCCCAATAATCCAATTGTTGTGTTAACAGCTAATCTAGCAGTATTAATAATTGCTGTTTTTACATCTCCTTGCAAAATATTATTTGGAATTGTAATTAAACTCGATAAATTTTTAACTGCATTATTTGTACCTTTTTGAATTGGGTCAGGTAATTTTCTGTAGCCTTTTGCAATTGGTTTTATTACAGCTTTATCTAAACCTTGATTAAATGAGAAAGTAATTCTATTTAGTTTTTCAAAACAATCTTTTACCTCTTTTTCTCCATTGTTTTTTTTAAACTCTAATTGACCATCAGATCCAGCGTTTGCATTAAATGCAAATAAAAAAATGAAAATTATTGATATTGATAATTTTTTGAACATAATTAATTATATATTAAATAGCTCTTATTTGTAAAATAACATTTAATGTAAAATAATGTCGATAAAGTGTTTATAAATAGCCAAAATTAATACCAAGAATAATTATGGACACAATTTTTAATTACTCACCAAATTTTGATAAAAAAAAGAGAAAAAAAAATCAGATTAAATTTATTATTTTTCATTATACGGGTATGAAAAATGAGAGAGACTCAATTAATAGATTGACCAGTGCTAAATCAAAAGTAAGCAGTCATTATTTAATAAAAAAAAATGGAGAAATATTAACATTAGTTCCAGATTTATATATAGCTTGGCATGCAGGAATATCAATCTGGAAAAATTATAGATCAATTAATAAATACTCTATAGGCATAGAGATAAGTAACACTGGTCATAACTTTAAATATGAAAACTTTAATCAAAAACAAATGAATTCAATTTTAAATATAAGTAAATTTTTAATCAAAAAATATAAAATTAAATCAAAATATATCTTAGGTCATTCAGATATTTCACCAGATAGAAAAAAAGATCCTGGAGAGAAATTTCCATGGTTTTATTTATCAAAAAAAAAGATCGGCTACTGGTATAACTTAAATCAAAAAAGTATACTAAAATATAGAAATCACAAAATAAGTAAATTAGAGGAGAATTTATTTATTCAAAATTTATACAAAATTGGTTATTCAAAGGATTTAAATAAAAAATATAAAAAATACTCCAAAATACTTACAAGTTCTTTTCAAAGGCGATTTAGGCAAGAGTTAATAAATGGAATTATAGATAAAGAATGTTTAATTATTAGTAAAAATCTGGTTAAAAAATTTAAATAATTTTTCTTGAAAAATAAAACTTTAGTAATAAGTTAACATTGCCAGATAAATGACTTATCGCTTTAATTTAATTTAAAGAGGAAAGTCCGGGCTCTACAAGGACACAGTGCCAGGTAATACCTGGCGGGGGAAACCCTAGGGATAGTGCCACAGAAAATAAACCGCCATAACATGGCAAGGGTGAAAAGGTGTGGTAAGAGCACACCGGTTCTATTGGTAACAATGAACGCTGGAAAACCCCACTGGGAGCAAGACTAAGTAGAGATGACATAGTTTAAGAACTAAAAGCCGTCCTTGGCTAGTCATCAGGGTTAGTTGCTTGAGCTTAAGAGTGATCTTAAGCCTAGATAAATGATAAGTTTAAAAGACAGAACCCGGCTTATAGTTTATCTGGCACTTCAAATAAAAATATCTCTATAAGTTTCTTAGTTTGTTCTCATTTTATAAGTACCAATTTCTATTTTCTTTATTATTAAAACGATAACAGTACTAAAATAATAGGTATTGACGTCTAGTTGTAAAACCCATAATATCCCATAAATTCCCATTTATATGGGAATAAAGGGATTTATGTTTTATGTTTTTATCAACATACGAAAACAAATTAGACAAAAAAGGGAGAGTATCTGTGCCTGCTAGTTTTAGGTCACATTTATCCAACTTAGGTTACAATGGCGTTATTTGTTATCCGTCCTTTAATAACTCATCTATAGAAGCATGTTCCCAAGATAGAATTGAAAAAATTTCTTCAGCAATTGACTCTTTAAATCCCTTTGAGGAAAAAAGAGATTATTTTGCAACATCAATATTAGCAGAAAGTATAAATTTACAATTTGATAGTGAGGGCAGAATTTCACTTTCATCAAAATTATTAAAACATGCAAAAATAAAAAATAGCATGTTGTTTGTTGGTCAAGGCCAAACATTTCAAATATGGGAACCAACAGCATTTGAAAAATTTAAGATAACAGCGAGAAAAAAAGCAAATATTAATCGTGGTAATCTTAAATGGGAGCTTCAACATAACAAACAATAGGGGATAAAAGATGACAATTAACTTTAAAGCACCAGAGATAAAAGAGCTACAGCCACGACTACTAGTTTTAGGAGTTGGTGGAGCTGGCGGAAATGCAATTAACGAAATGATAGAAAATAATCTACAAGGAGTAGAATTTATTGCAGTAAATACTGATGCTCAAGATTTGAAGCTTAGTAAAGCAAAAACAAGAATTCAAATTGGATTAAATTTAACAAAAGGTTTAGGGGCTGGTGCAAAACTTGATATTGGTCAGGCAGCTGCTGATGAATCTTTAAATGAAATAGTAAATACTCTTCAAGGTGCAAATATGGTTTTTATTGCAGCTGGTATGGGTGGTGGAACGGGCACTGGTGCTGCTCATGTCATCGCGAGAGCTGCTAAAGAATTAAACATACTAACTGTAGGTGTTGTGACTCTTCCATTTTTATATGAAGGCCCCTCTAGAATGAGAAGAGCGCAACAAGGTTTGGAGGAATTAAGAAAACATGTTGATACAATAATTGTTATTCCAAATCAAAATTTGTTTAAAATAGCAAATGAACAAACAACTTTTGAAGAATCTTTTAATCTTTCAAATAATGTTTTGATGCATGGCGTTCAAAGTATTACAGACTTAATGGTTAGACCTGGTCTAATTAACTTAGATTTTGCTGATGTTGAAACTGTGATGGCGGCAATGGGTAAAGCTATGATGGGAACAGGTGAAGCCGAAGGAGAAGGTAGAGCTCTAAAAGCAGCTGAGATGGCAATTAGCAATCCATTAATAGATGACTACACTTTAAAAGGTGCAAAAGGATTACTAGTAAATATTACTGGCGGCAAAGATTTAAAACTTTTTGAAGTTGATGAAGCTGTAAATAAAGTAAGAGCTGAAGTTGATCCTGAAGCAGAGTTAATTATTGGTGCAATCACTGATACAGAGCTAGATGGAAAAATGAGAGTTTCAATTGTTGCTACCTCTTTAGATGGGCAACAGCCAGAATCAAAATCTGTAGTAAATATGGTTCATAGAATTCAAAACCGTAATCCAGGTTACTCTGATTTTTCAAACATGGGATCCTCACAATCTTTCAATTTTTCAAACTCAACAGGATCAAATCCAATTACACATGGTGCTAATGCTTTAAAACTTGAAAATGAGATTATACAAGAACAACAGACTGAGAGTTCTCATAATCAGATGATGAGTGACGAAGTTGTCCAAAATACTAGCATGGAAAGCGAGAGTATAGTTCAGGATAGTTCAGTTAATGAAATGGAGAAATCTTTTGCTCAAGAAGCTATGGAAACTAACCATGAAGATCATCAAGATATAAAAAACGAAGAAGAAACCTCTAATGATTTAAAAGAATTCGGAGTTGACTCAGATGCACCAGATTTATTTAGTTCAGAATCTGATAATTCAAGCCCTGAAGATTTATTGAATTCAGATGAAGAGGAAGAAGATGATCTTGAGATACCAGCATTCTTAAGAAGACAAAAAAATTAATGGTCTTCCAAGAGATAAATGGACGCCACCATAGTACCGAAAATGCAAAAGCATTATCCGGTACTGCTAAAAGAAATTATTAGCGTTATTTCCCCTCAACATGGTGGCACATTTATCGATTGTACTTTAGGTCAAGGCGGTTATTCCAAAAAAATTTTAGATTTTAAAAATACAAAAGTAATAGCTATTGATAGAGACATAGAGAGTGAAAAAATTGCTAATCAATTAAAAGAAAACTTTGAAGATAGATTTATTTTTAAAAATATAAAATTTAGTCAATTAAGCAATTTAAAGCTTAAAAATGAAAATATAAGAGGTGTAATTTTTGACCTTGGTTATTCATATACTCAAATAAAAGATCCAAAAAAAGGATTATCATTCGATGCCAGAGGTAAATTAAATATGCAGTTAGGATTAAATAGATATTCAGCAGAAGATGTAATCAACAAACTCGATGAAAAAGAATTAGAAAAAATTTTTAAATTTTTTGGAGATGAAAAAGAAGCAAAATATATTTCAAGAAATATTATAAAAGAAAGATCAAAAAATAAAATTGATACTAAATCATTAGTGGAAATTATTGACAAATCAAAAAAAAGGAAAAATTTTAAAGTTCATAATGCAACCAAGGTATTCCAGGCTCTTAGAATATTTGTAAACAAAGAGATAAGTGAATTAATTTTTGGATTAATAAATGCCACTAAAGTTTTAAAAAAAGGTGGTGTTTTAGGTGTAGTTACATTTCACTCTTTAGAAGACAAAATAGTAAAATATTTTTTTAAAAGTCTTTCTGAAAATAAAAGTATTTCACGATATAGCCCTGTTGTAAAACAAGCAGAAACATTATTTAATTTAATTCAAAAAAAACCAATAACTCCTTCAGTTGAAGAGGTAAATGAAAATCCACCATCTAGATCTGCTAAATTTAGATATGTAATAAAAAAGAATGATTTTTACAATTTTGATACTGATATTGAGGAACAATTCAGAAATTATATTGAAATTGAAAATTACGGAGACAAACTGTGAAAAAGTTTGCTTTAGCAGTAGTGATTTTTTTTTTAGTTCTATCAACTGCAATAATAAAAAATACAACCAAACAGATTGAAGATGAAATATTTACAGTAAAAGAGAATATAAGAGTTTTAAAATCTGAATTTGAAAATGTATTATTAGAGTATGATTATTTAAGTTCTGCAGAAAGATTACTTGAATATCAGTTTCAGTATTTTGAGGATGAGTTAATTCAAAAAAATATAAACGACATAAAAGTCTATAATATTTCAAATGATGTAAATAAAATCCAAAATTTTAAAATAATTAAAGAGTAATGACTGATAATAAATCGAAATTAACTATAGAGGACTATAAAAGTGATTTTGCATTTAAGAAAAAAGAAAATGGATTAAATATTCAATTTAATCGTGTAGCTTTTATTTTCTTTGTTTTTTTTATTATTTATTTAATTTACACAATACACCTAATTCACTTAGGTTCACGAAAGAGTAAATTAGAACAAATCAATAATCTTCCTAGATCTAAAAATCAGCTTTATCGAGCAGACATCATAGATATTAATGGAAATTATTTAGCTAAGACAGTTAAATCGATTGATATTGGTTTAAAAACTTCAGATATAATTAATGAAAAAAAATTACTCCTAAGTTTAAATATTATTTTTCCTGATAAAAATTTTGATGAAATTAAAAAAAAAATAAAAACTAAGAAATTTTTTTATTTAGAGAAGAAAATTTCTGAGGAAAATTATGAAAAAATAATGAAATTAGGGGATAAGTCTTTAATACCAGAAGAAAAAGTCCTCAGAATGTACCCTCAAAAAAATCTTTTTAGTCATGTTTTAGGTCAGATAGATGATAATAATAATGGTATTTCTGGATTAGAAAAATCGTTAAATGATGAACTTAGAAAATCTAAAGAGTCAATTAAACTTACATTAGATAAAGATATTCAATTTTTAATTAGAAAAGAATTAATTAAATATCAGGAAATTTTTAAAAGCAAAGGTAGTGCAGCTATTTTAATGGATGTTAACAATGGCAATATTTTATCATTAGTTTCTTTGCCTGACTTCAATCCAAATGAAAGACAAAATATTACAGATGTAAATTATATTAACAGGGTAACTAAAGGAACATATGAACTCGGGTCTGTATTTAAAGCATTTACTTTTGCTAGCGCCTTAAATGAAAAAGTAATTAAACCAGGGACTGAATTTGTAGATTTACCAAAATCAATTAAATGCGATAAATACAGAATAGGTGAGTACGACAATGAAATACCATCAGATTTAACTGCTGAGCAAATTTTAGTTAGATCTGGAAATATAGGATCAGTAAAAATTGCCCAAAAAGTTGGCCCAGAAAAATTTAAATTATTTTTAGAAAAAGTTGGCGTGTTAAGTGATATAGATTTTGATATTGAAGAAGTTGCTCCTCAAAAAAATTATGATTTTGGAAAATGCAGATTGGCTACAGCTTCTTTTGGACATGGAATAGCAACTACAATTCTTCAATTAGCAAAAGGTTATTCTGTTTTATCAAATGGTGGATATGAAATTAAGCCAACATTAATTTATAAAGAAAATAATTTTAATAAAAAAAATAAAAGAATATTAAACAGAGGTATTTCAGAACAAGTTGTTAGCGCTTTGAGAAAAATTGTAAATACTGAGGAAGGGACAGCTAAATTTGCAGATGTTCAAAATTATGAAATTGGTGGAAAAACAGGAACTGCTGATCAACCTGAGGGAGGAGCATATTCTGAGGCAAAAATAAATACTTTTGCTTCCATTTTTCCTACATCAAATCCACAATTTGTTTTTGTTGTAATGCTAGATACTCCAAAAAAATCTAAAGATTATTATTATAAATATAGACATCGAAAAGGAGGGTGGAAGGGTACACTTTATAATACTGCTGGCTGGACCTCAGTAGAGGTAGCTGGAAAAGTCATAGATAAAATTGGGCCTATTTTAGCCACAAAATATATAGAGGTTAATTAATTATGCTTCTAGGAAACTACTTTCATAATATAAATAAAAATTATAAAAATTTTTCTTTTTCAGGAATTTCATTTGATACGAAGAATATTAAAAAAAATAATATTTTTTTTGCAATTAAAGGAAATAGTATTGATGGTAATAAATATATACCTAAAGCAATTAAAAAAGGATCTAAAATTATTGTAACTGAAAATAAAGTAAATAAATTTCAAAATGGAATTTTATATATTCATACAAATAATATAAGAAAATTATTAGCTGAAACTGCTTTTAAAATTTATAATAAAAAACCAAAAAATTTAATTGCAGTTACTGGTACAAACGGAAAATCATCAGTTGCAGATTTTTATTATCAAATATTAAAATTAAATAATAAAAAAGGTGCTTCAATTGGCACATTAGGTGTTAAATCAAAAAGTATTAATTTGAATTTATCTAATACCACAATAGATCCAATAAAATTGGCTAAAATATTAAGTAAGTTAAAAAATCAAAAAATAGAAAATGTAATTATGGAGGCCTCAAGCCATGGTTTAAAGCAAAATAGATTAGATGGTTTAAAGTTTAATTCAGGTATATTTACTAATCTATCTCAGGATCATCTTGATTATCATAAAAATTTAAAGAACTATTTAAATGCAAAACTTTATTTATTTGAAAATCTAATCTCAAAAAGAGGAAATGTAATTACAGATCAATTAATACCTGAGTTTAAAAACATAAAAAAAATTGCAATTAATAAAAAATTAAAATTGCATACACTTAATGATGAGAAAAATAATCTAGAGCTTTTATCTCATAATTTTAAAGGAGAGGGTCAATTTCTTAGAATAAAATTAAATAGCTCAATAAGGGATGTAAATTTAAATTTAATTGGAAAAATACAATTAAAAAATGTTTTGATGGCAATAATTGCAGCAAAATACAGTGGTATTAGTATAGATAAAATTTTAAATACAATTCCAAAATTAAAACCAGTTGAGGGAAGGTTTGAAAAAATAGGTAAAATTAAAAATCAATCTAAAGTAATTCTTGATTATGCTCATACCCCTGATGCTCTAAAAACGTGTCTTTTAAATCTTAGAGAACAATTTCCCAATAAAATAATCACAGTGCTATTCGGATGTGGCGGAAATAGAGATCAAAATAAAAGATCAAAAATGGGCAAAATAGCTAGTAATTTTGCAGATAATATCATTCTTACAAATGATAACCCTAGATTTGAAAATCCTGAAAAAATAAGAAGAGATATTAAAAAAGGTATTAAAAAAAAAAGAATTACCGAAATTTCAAATAGAGCAATAGCAATAAAAGAAGCTATTCATAATCTGAACTCAGGCGACATCTTGTTAGTTGCCGGGAAAGGCCATGAGAAAACTCAAGATGTTGGAAATAAGAAAATTTTTTTTTCAGATAGAAAAGTAATTTTAAACGCTATTAAAAATAAAAATAATACTTTATCAGACAACTTAAAATTAAATCTGGTTAAACAAGTAGTTAAAATTAAAAAATTGTCTCCTACTACATCTTTAAAAATGGCAAGAATTAATTCTCAAGAAGTCACTAAAAATGATGTTTTTTTTGCAATTAGAGGAAAAAAAAACGACGGTAATAAATATGTTGCACAATCATTTAATAGAAAAGCATCTTTAGCTATAGTAAACAAAATTCAAAATAAATTAAATAAAAGTCGTCAGATTAAAGTTAAAGATACTTTAAAATTTTTAACAGATATTTCAAAAACTTTTAGAAAAAGTATTGATACAAATATTATAGCTATCACAGGTAGTTGTGGCAAAACTACACTTAAAGAATTGTTGGGCAATGTATTGAGTAAAATTACGAAAGTAAGTATTTCTCCAAAATCTTATAACAATAAATTTGGAGTACCTTTGAGTCTTTTTAATTTAAAACAAAATGATGAATTTGGAATTTTAGAAGTTGGAATGGATAAAAAAGGCGAAATTGATTATTTATCAAAAATTATAGAACCAGATGTTGGAGTAATAACAAACATAAATTATGCGCACGCTAAAAATTTTAAAAATATTAAACAAATTGCATTGGCAAAATCTGAAATCATTCATAACATAAAACCTCATGGTAATGTTGTATTGAATGCAGATGATAGTTTTTTTCAACTACATAAAAAAATTGCCAAAGAAAAGAAAATTAAAGTAGTTTCTTTTGGTATTAAAAATCAGAAAGCAGATATCAAATTAATTAATTTGAAGCCCTTTAGAAAAAAATTTAGAATCAATATTAGATTAAATAATAAAAAAAAGTATTTCACATTATCTAATGATTTTCAAAATAATGTATATAATACACTTTCTGCTTTAGCAGTTATTAGTATTTATAAAAATATATTTGAACTTAATGAGAATATTTTTCTAAATTTCAAAATTCCTGGAGGAAGAGGAGACCATTCTGTAGTAAAAATTAATAATAAAAAAATTAATTTAATTGATCAAAGTTATAATTCAAATCCTCTTTCACTAAAATCAGCAATAAAAAATTTTGATAAAATAAACTCAAAAAAATCAAATAAATATTTACTAATTGGTGACATGTTGGAGCTTGGTAGTCATTCTAAAAAACTCCATCAATCTATTGCTCCAATAATTAATAAAACCAAAATAGACAAGGTATTTGTTAAAGGAAAATTAGCCTCAATAATATTTGAAAACATCTCAAAGGTAAAAAAGGGAAGGATTTTATCGAATAAGTCACAAATTATTGAATTGATTAGAAAAGATTTAAATAATAATGATTATTTAATGATCAAAGCCTCACTTGCGACAGGATTCAATGACATAGTAAAAAGTCTGAAAGGGTTACGTTAGATGCTTTATCAATTTTTATTAAATTTTGTTGATACATTTAGTTTTTTAAATGTATTTAAATATTTAACTTTTAGAACAGGTTTATCTTTTTTCACCTCATTGGTTATTGTGCTGATTATTGGAGGTCCTTTTATTAAATTTTTTTCAAAACAAAAAATTTTAAATCCAATAAGGAACGACGGACCTGAGGATCATATAGTTAAAAAAATTGGTACACCAACAATGGGAGGTTTAATAATTCTATTCGGCTTGTTGGTATCAGTAATATTTTGGGCAGATTTATCAAATATTAATATTTTATTTTGTGTCTACATAGCAATTACTTTTGGTTTATTGGGAGCTTATGATGACTTTAAGAAGATTAAACATAGTAGCTCATCAGGAATTTCATCAAAGTTTAAAATAATTTCACAAATAATATTAGCAATTGTTGGTGTAAGTTTTTTTGTTTATTTAAACGATTATCAAGATTTAAATAATTTATATTTTCCATTCTTTAAAAATTTAATCATAAACCTTGGATGGTTTTTTATACCATTTGCAATATTCGTAATCATAGGTTCATCTAATGCTGTTAACCTTACAGATGGATTGGATGGTCTAGCAACAGTGCCTGTAATTTTAGTTGCTGCATGTTTTGCATTTATAAGTTATGTTACTGGAAATATCGTATTTTCAAATTATTTACAAATTCCCTACATCGAAGGAACAGGTGAAGTAGCAATTTTTTGTGGGGCAATTATTGGCTCTTGTCTAGGTTTCTTGTGGTTCAATGCTCCACCTGCTAAAATTTTTATGGGTGATACAGGTTCATTATCTCTTGGAGGATCTTTAGGTGCAGTAGGAATTATCACAAAGCATGAAATTGTTTTAGCTATTACTGGTGGACTTTTTGTACTAGAGGCAGTTTCAGTAATGGTTCAGGTGATTTCGTTTAAACTTACTGGAAAAAGAATTTTTAGAATGGCGCCTATTCATCATCATTTTGAGAAAAAGGGATGGCCAGAATCTACAGTTGTAATTAGGTTTTGGATTATCTCTATCATCCTTGCAATGATTGGTTTAGCTACCTTAAAATTAAGATAATGAAAATATTTAATAATATTTTTTTAAGAAAAAAAATATTAATTTATGGTTTAGGAAAGAGCGGTCTTTCATCTTATAAGTTTTTAAAAAACAAGTCTGATGTATATTTGTTTGATGACAATAAAAAAATTAAATTTAAACCTAAAAAAAAAATTATTAAACTGGAGCAAATCCAAAAAATAAATTTTGATAGAATTATTATTAGTCCTGGAATTGATATCTCAAATTGTAAATTATCAAAATTTCTAAAGAAAAATTATAAAAAAATTCATACCGACCTTGACGTTTTGTTTTCATTTTATAACAATGAAAGTATTACGATTACTGGAACTAACGGTAAATCTACAACTGCTAAAATTTTACATGATGTTTTAATCGATCAAAAAAGAGACTCAAGACTTATTGGGAATATTGGTAATCCAGCATTATCAGAAAAAAATATTACAAAAAAAACAATCTTTGTAATAGAGGCTTCTTCTTATCAACTAGATTACAGTAGCGTATTTAGATCAAAATATGCTGTAATTTTAAACATAACTGCAGACCACATTGAGAGACATAAAAGTTTAAAAAATTATGTAAATGCAAAATTTAATTTATTAAAATCTCAAATAAGCGGATCTTTTGCATATGTAAAAAAAGAGGATGAATTAATAACTAAAAAATTATATAAAAATAAATATAGTTCAAAAATCTACAGAGTACAGACCTCAAGTATAGATAAAAAGTTTAATAAAATTACGAATAAATATTTTTTATCTGATGGCAATAAAGAAAATTTATCATTTATATTAAAAATTGCTCCAAGATTAAAACTTAATTACAAAAAATTAATTAAGACCATTAACAAATTTAAAGGCCTTGATTTCAGACAACAAATTATATTTGATAAAAAAAACCTTACAATAATTAACGACTCTAAATCTACAAGCTTTGCTTCCTCGGAAAATATATTAAAAAATTTAAATGATGCATATTGGATTTTAGGAGGAATTCCCAAAAAGGGAGATAAATTTAAACTATCAAAAATAAAGTGTAAAAATATCAAAGCTTATATTTTTGGATCGCATCATAGAAAATTTATAAAAATTTTAAAAAATAGATTAAAAATTAAAAATTTTAAAAATTTACAAGAAACTTTAAAAGTTATTTTTTCAGAAATTAATATTCAACAATCTAAAAAAAATATTATTTTTTTCAGTCCAGCTGGAGCTTCATTCGATAGTTTTAAAAATTTTGAAGATAGAGGGTATTATTTTAATCAAATAACTAAAAAGTATATAAATGCAAAGCGATAGTATTGTTTACAAATTTTATTATCAATGGTGGAAAAACATAGACAAATCTATTTTTCTACTAATAAGTTTATTATTTGTTATTGGATTATTTTTTTCTTTAGTTTCAACTTCTCTAATAGCCTCTGATAAGTTAGATACCAACAGTTATTTCTTCTTTTTTAAACATTTGATTTATGTATTAATTGGAATATCTCTTATTTTTATATTTTCCTCATTAAATTCAGATCAATTATATAAATACTCTATTTTTCTTTTTTTTATTTCACTTATTTCTTTATTTTTAGTGCCATTCGTTGGTGTTGAAGTTAAAGGTTCTAAAAGATGGATAGACTTATTTTTCTTACCAAGATTTCAGCCTATAGAAGTTTTAAAACCATTTTTGATAATAATTTTAGCAACTATTTTTTGTGATATTAGATCAAATATTTTATTTAAGTATTTGATATCTATTATGTTGATATCAGTTATTTCTTTACTTTTAATAGCTCAACCAGATATTGGCCAAACTTTATTAGTAGTATTTTGTTGGGCAGCCCTTATATTCACATCAGGAATTAATATATATATTCTTTTAGCAATATTTATTGCTGGTGCATCTTTGCTTGCTTATCTTATTATTTTTGTTCCTAAATTTGATTATATCCAGGGACGAATTTTTTCTTTTTTTAATAGAGAAACAGGTACTCATAATTTTCAATCTGATAAAGCAATAGAGTCAATTACAAGTGGAGGTTTTTTTGGAAAAGGTATAGGTGAAGGAGTTCTTAAAAATAGAGTTCCAGAGGCCCACACTGATTACATTATTTCAGTAATTTCTGAGGAGTTTGGCGTTGTTGCCATAATGTTAATATTATTATTGTTTTTAATTTTAATTTATATGGTTTTCAAAAAAATAAGTTTTGAGACAAATGATAAAGCTAAACTTATTTTAATCGGATCTATTAGTTTAATATTAATGCAGGCCACAATTCATATTGGAGTTAATATAAGATTATTTCCAACCACTGGAATGACATTGCCTTTTTTAAGTTATGGTGGTTCATCGATAATAAGTACATCAATATTAGCTGGTATAATTTTAAATTTAACAAAAAGAAAAATAAATTAACAAATGAAAACAAAAGTTTTAATTTCCACAGGTGGATCTGGAGGTCACGTTATACCAGCAATTACAATTTACAATCATTTAAAGAATACTCATGAAATCTTAATTTCTACTGATAAAAGAGGTCTTGCGTATTTAGATAAGAATTATAAAGCATTTGTAATTAACACTCCAAAATTAAATAATTATTTTTTACTTCCTTTTTCATTTTTAAAAATATTATTTCTAACTATTAAATCTTTTTTTCTTTTAAAAAAAAATAATATTTCAATTTTAATTTCTACAGGTGGCTATATGTCTTTACCACAATGTTTAGCAGCAAAAATATTAAGCATTAAAATCTTTTTAATTGAACCAAATATGGTTCTTGGAAGAGCAAATAAATTTTTTTTAAATTTTTCAAGAAAACTAATATGTTATTCAAAGAATTTAATTAATTTGCCATCTGGAAATAATGATAAATTATCCATTATTAACCCTTTGATAAGAAAAGAATATTATGAAACAGAAACTTACCTCAAAAAAGATAATTTATTCAAAATTATAATAATAGGAGGTAGTCAGGGTGCAAAAATCTTTGATGAACTTTTAAAAAAATCTTTTGTAAGTATATCAAAACAGGTTTCTATAGAAATTGTTCATCAAACAAGTAAGAAAAATATAAATTATTTGAAAAATTTTTATTCTCAAAATAATATTAAAAGTAGAGTTTTCAGTTTTGAACACAATCTGAATGAAGTTTTAAAACAAGGTGATTTATGTGTAACAAGAGCTGGTGCATCTAGTTTAGCCGAACTATCATTCTTAAATATTCCATTTGTAGCAATACCACTTCCATCATCAAAAGATAATCATCAGTATGAAAACGCAAAATATTATAAAGAACTGGATTGTTGCTGGATAATTGATCAAAAAAATTTTGATGAAGAAAAATTTAGAAAATTGTTACTAGAATTGATAAACAAAAGTCAGGATTACATGACAAAAAAAAATAATTTGCAGAAATTAAATTATCAAAACACCTGGAATAATGTTAATCAAAAAATACTAAAAATTATCAATGAAAATTAAATTAGCAAAATCTGAAATTATACATTTTGTTGGAATAGGTGGAATAGGCATGAGTGGCTTAGCATTAATAATGAGAGGAAAAGGTTTTAAAGTTCAAGGAAGCGATATTTCAAATAATAAAAATATTGAAAGATTAAAAAAAGAAAAAATAAAAGTTTTTATTGGACATAAGAAACAAAATACACATAGGGGAACTATCTTAGTTGTATCTTCAGCTATTAAAAAAAATAATCCTGAGCTTGTTGAGGCTAAAAAAAAACAATTACCAATTTATAAAAGAGGAGAAATGCTTGCTAATATAGTTTCTTTAACAAAAAATATTGTGGTAGTTGGATCACACGGTAAAACTACAACAACATCTCTAATAGCATCCATATTTCAAGAAACAAAAATTGATCCCACTATTATCAATGGTGGAGTAATAAATTCAATAAATAATTCTGCAAAGCTTGGTAAAAGTGATTGGTCTATATTAGAGGCAGATGAATCTGATGGAAGTTTTGTTTTTATCCCCCCAACATATTCAATCATCACAAACATAGATCGAGAACATATGGATTATTATGGCACTATGGATAAATTAAATAAATATTTTGAAAATTTTGTTAATAAGGTTCCTTCATTTGGAAAATCATTTATTTGTTTAGATGACAAAAATAATAAAAACTTAATTAAAAATATAAAAAATAAAAACTTCTATACATATGGCTTAGACACAAAATCAAATTTTTGTATAAAAAATATTAAACAATTTAAAGAATTCTCTGAGTTTGATTTAAGAATAAAATTACCTAATAAAAAAAATAAATTGATTAAAAAATTTAAAATTCCTTTGTTAGGAAACCATAATATTAAAAATTCTGTAGCTGCAACAGCATTGGCGTTAACAGTGGGTTTGCCAATTAATAACATAAAAAAAGGACTTAAAAATTTTAAAGGGGTTCAAAGAAGATTTAATAAAATTTTTAATTTTAATGATGTAAATTTTTACGATGATTATGCCCACCATCCTACAGAAATCAAAGAGGTGCTCGATGGTGTTAAAAATGTTTATAAAGATTATGAGAAGATATGTGTTTTTCAGCCGCATAGAATTTCAAGACTTAAAGATTTAAAAAAGGAGTTTACGTTTGCTTTTAAAAATGCGGATAAAGTTATTCTTTTTCCTATTTATACAGCGGGAGAAAAAATTAAACTTGGATTTAATTATATAAACTTTGCAAAGGAAATAATTAAAAATTCAAAAGTTCAATTATTATTAGTAGATAATAAATTTCAGTTAGCTAAATTTATTAAAGCAAATATATACGGAAAAAAAATAGTTATAGGTATGGGTGCAGGAACTATTTCAAGTTGGATGCGAGAATTACCTGATTTATTATCATGAGAGTTGAATTAAAAGAACTTAAGCAAGAATTTAGTGATAATTTAAAGTTAGATTATGATTTAAAAAAAAAAAATTGGTTTAATATAGGAGGCAAAACTAAAGCTTTCTATAGAGCGGATAATTTAAAAGACTTAATCAAATTTCTTAAAAAAATTCAAAATAAAGAAAAAATATTCATATTAGGAGCCGGCTCTAATACTCTGATATCAGACAATAAATTCGATGGAGTTGTAATAAAACTTGCTCAAAATTTTAATAATATTTCTAAACATTCTGAAGAAATCATTGTGGCTGGTAGTGCAGTTAAAGATAAATCATTATCTGAATTTGCAATGGAAAATAGTCTAGGTGGGTTTGAGTTTCTATCATGTATACCCGGTACAATAGGTGGCGGTATTAAAATGAACGCGGGTTGTTTTCAAAGGGAGTTTAAAGATATTTTAATTTCTATACAGGCATTAAATAAATTAGGACAAGTAATTACTATACCTACAAAAGAAATTAATTTTAAATACAGAGATAGTGGATTATCAGAAGATCTTATTTTTTTAAGCGCTTCATTTAAAGGTTATAGGAAAGATAAGAAATTAATCAATGAAGAGATGAGACTACTAAAAGAAAAAAAAGAGCGAGCCCAACCAACGAAAATTAAGACAAGTGGTAGCACATTTAAAAACCCAATAGATCAATCTGATAAAAAAGTTTGGCAACTAATTAAGGAGTCTGTACCTTTAGAAAAATCTTTTGGAGATGCATCAATTTCTGAAAAACACTGTAATTTTTTTGTAAATAAAGGTAATGCTAAGTTTGAGGACATGAAAAAATTAATAAATTTTGTGTCTCAAAGTGTACTTAAGAAAACAGGGATTAAACTAGAAACAGAAATAAAAATTTTAGAATAAATTGAAAAAAAAAATTCTCATACTATCTGGAGGCATTTCTAAAGAAAGATCAATTAGTCTCGACACAGGTTATCAAGTTGCAAAAGAGTTAAAAAAAAACGGATATTCAGTTAAAATTTCTGAACCTGATAAATTAACAAAAAATATAAATCAGTTTAAACCTAAGATAATATTTAATGCTTTACATGGACAGTTTGGTGAAGATGGGTACATTCAAAGTGCACTTGAAAGATTTAAAATACCTTATACACACTCGGGAGTCATCGCATCTTCAATTGCTATGGATAAAGAAATCTCAAAAAAATTATTTATAAAAAATAAAATTAATACTCCAAAATCATTTATTTATTTTTTTGATAAAAAAAATTCAGATTTAATAAAAAAAATAAATAAAGAGTTAAAATTTCCAGTTGTAATTAAACCAATCAATGAAGGATCAAGTGTCAATGTATTTATTTGCTCTAGAAAAAATATATTTAAGAATTTAAAAAAGATTAAGCACTATAAAAAAATTATGATAGAAAAATTTATTGGTGGAAGAGAAATTCAAGTTGCTATAATGGGCAATAAAAAATTAGGTGCAATCGAATTAAAACCTAAAAGAAAATTTTATGATTATAAAGCTAAGTATAATACTAATGCTAAAACTAAACATATAATACCAGTAGATTTAACAAAAAAAAAATTACAACAAATTTTAAATATTGCTTTTAAAGCTCACAAAATAATTGGTTGTAGAGGTGTAACAAGGTCAGATTTTAAATTTTACAATAATAAATTTTTTTTATTAGAAATAAATACTCAGCCAGGGATGACAAAATTATCTCTTGTCCCTGAAATTGCACAATTTAAAGGCATAAGTTTTAAAAATTTAATTGAATGGATCTTAAAAGATGCATCTACGAAAAAGTAAAAAAATTTTAATTTATTTTTTTTTATTTCTTCTCATTGGTTCTATTAATAATAAATCATTAAATAATATAGAAATTTTCAAAATTGATTCAATTAATATTTCAGGACTGGATGAAATTGAAAATTTAAGTATGTTAAAAAAAATAAAAAATCAAAACTTAGAAAATATTTTTTTAATTAATAAAAATAAATTTAAAAAAATATTTAACGATAATCCATTAATTGAAAATTATAATATTTTTAAAATATATCCCTATGGACTTAACATTGAAATTGTTGAAACAAAATTTCTAGCAAAAATAAATATTAAAGGACAAACTTATCTTATTGGAAGTAATGGTAAATTAATTAAAAATTATAATTTTAGCAACAATCTACCTTTTATTTTTGGAAAACCAAAAATTAATGAATTTTTAGAAATGAAAAAAATTATTGATCAATCACAATTTTCATTTGAAAAAATAAAAAATTTATATTTCTTCCCTTCTAAAAGATGGGATCTAGAAATTGAAGATAATATTTTAATAAAATTACCAAATTATAATGTAAAGGATAAGCTTAATTATGCACATGAATTTCTAAATAATAATAAAAAAATGACGCTTAAAACTATTGATACCAGAATAAAAAATCAAATAATATTAAATGACTGAGAAAGCTGATTTAGAAACTTATTTATTTTTATTACCAAATAAATTTTTAATAAGTTTGTTTGATCCAAAAAATCAAACTAATTATTATATTAACGAAGTTAATTTAGAAAATAAAATTAATTCAATAGACATAAACCATCTAAATAAATTTTTAGATCAAAATATTTTTAAAATTGAAAAATTAACTGGAAAATTTATTACAAATTTATTTCTTGTAATTGAAAACAATCAAATCTTTAATTTTAATATTGGAATAAAAAAAAAAAATTATGAAAAGATAATAAATAAAAAATATTTAGAAAATTCAATAATTGATGCAAAAGAGCTATTTAATGAAAATTATAAAGAAAATAAAATTATGCATATTGTAATTCAAAAATATTTAATTGATGGAAAATTAAAATCATTATTTGAAAAAAATTTAAGTGGAGATAATTTCTGTTTAGAAATACAAATTAGTTCTATATCCTTAAGATTAACTAACGAAATAGAAAAAGTGTTGGAAAAATATCAAATTCAAATAATTCAGTATTTAGACGGAAATTATATAAGAAATTTTTTTAGAGATAGTAACCTTGATTTTAGTCAAATGACTTATGGTATTAAAAATGGATTTAACGAAAATGAAGTCACATTAGTTCCAAAAAACACAAAAAAAGTTGGTTTTTTTGAAAAATTTTTTCAACTATTCAGTTAAATCTGTTTTTTACCGTAACATTAGTTGTTTTTAAATTTAGCATATTTAACTTTAAAACTTATTTATGTCTTATTTAACTCAAAAAACAGTCAAACAAAAAGTGTCGTTTTCTGGAATAGCACTTCATAGTGGTTTAAATGTCGATGTATGCATTAAACCAGCTCACCCAGATTTTGGAATAGTTTTTAAAAGAATAGACTTGGAAAAAGATAATTTAGTTTATCCAAATTTTATGAATGTTACAAACACCTCTTTAAATACTACAGTCGAAAACGATTTTGGAGCAAAGGTTTCGACTATCGAGCATTTAATGGGTGCATTATTTGGTTTAGGTATAGACAATGCTCTAATAGAGATAAATAATGAGGAAGTACCAATTTTAGATGGATCTGCAAAAGTTTTCATTGAAAAAATTATTTCTGCTGGAATTGAGGTTAGTAATTCTCCAATTAAAGTAATTAAAATTAATAAAGAAGTTAAGTATTGTGATGGTGAAAGATTTATTAGAATTAAACCTTCAACCTTAAGTCTCGATATTGATTTCGAACTAAAATACAAAAATGAAATTATAGGCAATCAAAAAAATAAGGTTAAGGTTTATGAAGATGATTTAAGTGATATTTTTAATTCAAGAACCTATTGTTTGTTTGAAGATATTGAGCTCATAAAAAAAAATGGTTTAGCCAAAGGTGGAAGTTTGGAAAATGCTATTGTTGTTAAAGATAAAGAAATTTTAAATCAAGGAGGGTTGAGAAATAAAAAAGAATTCGTAAATCACAAAATACTTGATTGTATAGGAGATCTTTATACGACTGGTTACAGGATTGTTGGTTCAGTAATTTGTTCACAAGGAGGTCACCATTTAACAAATCAACTTTTAAGAAAAGTCTTTCAAAACAACGACAATTTTTCTATTGTTGAAATTAAAGAGAAAAACTTACCTCATAATTTAATTAATAAAAGCTTTTTAAGATCTATAGCTTAACAAAAGATATCTTTTAAAATCTCACCTTAATAAGTATAACTTTTATTTATAAATGATGAGATTTATTTTTTTGTTTTCAATAGTTTTAATATGTGTCTCATGCACTAAAGATATAAAAGAAAAATCAATTTCAAATCAAAAAAGTTTAGATCTTCAAGTAAGAGAGGCTTATATGGAGGGAATTAAGGCTTTAGAGCAAGGAGATGTATTGTTTGCAGCACGTAAATTTAATGAGGTAGAAATTTTGTTCCCACAATCAGATTTGGCCCCTAAGGCACTATTAATGTCAGCTTATTCATATTATGCACAGGATTATTATGATGACTGTATAGAGGAGTTAGAGAGATTTTTAAAAGTTTATCCTAAACATAAAAGAAAAGATTATGCTTACTATTTATTAGCTATTTCTCACTATGAACAAATAGTTGATGAAAGAAAAGATCTTTTTTCAATTCTTCAAGCCAGAGAATATTTTGAGTATATCAATGCTAATTACCCTAATACAGAATACTCAATTGATGCAACTTTTAAACTTGAACTAATAGATGATATTTTGGCAGCAAAAGAAATGTATATTGGCAGATACTATATTGATCGAAAAAAATGGATACCGGCAATAAATCGATTTAAAAATGTTGTAAATGATTATGATACTACGATTTACATAGAAGAGGCCCTTTATAGATTAGTTGAAGTTTATTATTTATTAGGACTAAAAGAAGAATCCAAAAAATATGCAAAACTATTGGGCTATAACTATGAATCATCTCAATGGTATGAAAATTCATATGCTCTTTTCGATAAAAAATATGAACAGAATAAAATAAATAAATTAAAAATTGAAAAAGACAAACAAAAAAATTTTTTAAAAAAAATCCAGTCAATCTTTAATTAGATGAATAAAAAAAAGATTTATAATGATTATAAAAATAAAATAAAAATTCTTAAAAAATTCAATAAATCTTATTTTAATGATAATACACCAGAAGTAACTGATGAAGAGTATGATAATTTAAAAAAACAAATTTTAGCCTTAGAAAATAAATTTAATTTTTTAAAATCAGAAGAATCTCCATCAGAAAAAGTTGGTTATACACCTTCAAAAAATTTCAAAAAATTTTTGCATAAAGCGCCAATGTTATCTTTGGGTAATGCGTTTTCAGAGGAAGATTTAGTTAATTTTGAAAAAAAAATTAAAAATTATTTATCAATAAAAAATGATTTTAAAAT
This sequence comes from uncultured Pelagibacteraceae bacterium, assembly GCA_902624015.1. Classification (GTDB taxonomy): domain Bacteria; phylum Pseudomonadota; class Alphaproteobacteria; order Pelagibacterales; family Pelagibacteraceae; genus Pelagibacter. The sequence goes on along the minus strand of CACNVV010000002.1, from coordinate 26,644 downwards.
TCATTATAGCGCTGAACCTAAAATTGATGGGATTTCAGCATCATTAACATATAAAAAAGGTCAATTTTTCAAAGGCCTTTCCAGAGGAGATGGAAAAGAGGGTGAGGATATAACTGACAACCTTAAGACATTAAAAGATATACCAAAAGAAATTTCCTCTAAAGATTTTCCAGAGGAAATTGATATTCGCGGTGAGGTATTTATTCAAAATAGTGATTTCAAAAGTTTAAATGAAAAATTTGCCAACCCAAGAAATGCAGCATCTGGTTCATTGAGACAAAAAAATCCAGAAGAAACAAAAAAAATACCCCTGAAATTTATTGCTTACACTTTTGGATATGAAAAGGGTTTAATAGTTAACAATCAATTTGATTATTTGAAAAAATTAAATGAATGGGGTTTCAAAACAAACCCATTAAATATTTTAACCTCAGGTATTAAAAACTTAATGAAAAATTACCAAGATATTGAAAAAAAAAGAGCTGATATAGATTTTGATATAGATGGAATAGTTTACAAGGTTAACGATTTTGCAATTCAAAAAAGATTAGGAAACGTAGCTAATGCTCCAAGGTGGGCAATTGCTCATAAATTCTCATCCAATAAAGCTGTCTCCCAAATTTTAGACATAGAGATACAAGTTGGTAGAACTGGTGCATTAACGCCAGTTGCAAAGATCAAGCCAATAAATATTGGAGGAGTTGTAGTTTCAAATGCAACTTTACATAATGAAGATGAAATCAATCGAAAAGATATTAGAGTAGGTGATACAGCTGTCATAGAGAGAGCGGGAGATGTTATACCTCACATACTTTCTGTAGATATAAAAAAAAGATTAAAAAATTCAAAAAAGTTTATTTTTCCAGAAAATTGTCCTTCATGTGGATCAAGAACGATTAAAGAATTCAATAAGATAACAAAAAAAGTTGATGCTGTAAGAAGATGTTCAAGTGAAGGTTATTATTGTGATAAGATTTCAATTGAAAAACTAAAACATTTTGTATCAAAAGAAGCATTTAATATAGATGGCCTAGGAAAAAAAATAATTGAAAATTTTTGGAATTTAAAATTAATTAAATATCCCCAAGATATTTTTAATCTGGATTTTTCAAAAATTGAAAAGTTAGAAGGCTGGGGCAAACTTTCTGTTCAAAATTTAAGATACTCAATAGATCAAAAAAAAAATATTTCTTTAGAAAAGTTAATCTATTCATTAGGGATAAGACATATTGGATTAGAAAATGCAAAATTGCTATCTAAACATTTTGTAGCATTTTCAAAATTTAAAAATTTATCTAAACAAAGTGTTTATGAAGATTTGTTGAATATTGATGGGATTGGTGAAACACAAGTAAATTCAATTAAAAGTTTTTTTTCAAATAAAGCAAACCTAAAAGTTTTGAATGAATTAGAAAAAGTTTTAACTGTAAAAAATGCTATTCAAAGTTCTGATGATGGTTTGTTGAAAAATAAGACTTTTTTAGTTACTGGTAAATTAAATGGAATTAGTAGAGCTGAAGTTAAATCTTTGATTGAAGAAAATTCAGGTAAAATAGTTAGTAGCGTATCTAAGAAATTAAATTATTTAATAACCGGAGACAAACCGACAAAGAAGAAAATAGACAATGCCAAACAGCTTAATATAAATGTTATAGATCAAGCTGAATTTTTGAAAATGCTAAATAAAACTAGCTAGCCATTTTCTCTCATTTGTATTTAAATATTTAGATATTTTCGAATAAACTTCCAAGTGATATTTAAATAGATAATTTTTTTCATCAGGTGTTAATAAACTAAAATTGATCAAATCTTTTTCTATAGGTGCCATTGTTAGGTTTTTAAATAACAAATTTTTATTTATTTTTTTAACATAAACTAAATTTTCAATTCTGATTCCATATTCATCAGTTTTATAATACCCAGGCTCATTGCTTAAAACCATACCTTCTTTGATTTTAATAGTATTTATTTTTGTAATAGATTGAGGTCCTTCGTGAACATTAAGAAAAAAACCAACACCATGTCCTGTACCATGTGCATAATCTAGATTGCTTTTATTTAAAAATTTTCTTGCTCTTCTATCAATTTTTTTACCTGTATCATCATTATTAATATCTGTCGTAGCTACAGCAATATGACCTTTTAAAACTTTAGTAAAAATATCTTTGATATTTTGTTTCTGTTTTGAAAAACATATTGTTCTTGTGACATCTGTTGTGCCATATTTATATTGGCCCCCAGAATCACAAAGAAAAACATCTCTCTTATTTATAACTCTGCAATTTTCTTTTTTTGCACGATAATGGACAATTGCACCGTTTTTGCCAGATCCTGCAATAGTATCAAAACTAGGATAAAGAAAGTTTTTATTTGATTTTCTAAAATTTTCTAATTTCTTAGCTGCTTCTACTTCTGTAATTTTTTTTTTATTTATATTTTTTATCCAATACAAAAATTTTGTTAATGCTACTCCATCTTCAATATGTGCTTTAATTGTATTTTTAATTTCAGTTTTATTTTTAATTGCTTTTAAAAAATAAATTGGATCTTCTCTTTTTATGATCTTAAATTTAGACTTAATTAAATTTTCATAAAATATTGAACAAGATTTATCATCTACAATAAAGTTTTTTCCCTTAAGATTTGGTATTCTACTTGGTAAATTATTTTCATCTAAAAATTCATTTTTTTTAATAACTTTATTTTTTAATAATTGGTTACACTTTTTAAGATTACTTATAAGTAGTATTTTTTTTGATTTACTTAATAGCAATCTTGAATTGGGGATTGGGCTGTTAGGGCCATCTCCACCTCGTATATTTAAAGCCCACGCAACATTTTCTGGTGCACTTATAAAAATATAATCAGATTTATTTTTTTTTAAGTATTTAGTTATTTTAGTTAATTTAGAATTTATACTTTCACCAACAATATTTTTATGTAAAGAAAAAAATGGGATAGGAATATGTTCTTTCTGTTTTTTAATTTCATCGATTAAATTTTTTTCTACATATTTAATTTTATTATATTTTAAAAAATAATTTTTTATTTGAGTATTGGTAAATAACTTAGGATCTATACCAAGTGTAAGATTTTTAAACAAACTACAATTTATTAATTTTTCAAACCCAAAAATTGCAAAATTTTTCCCACTTTCAATTTTACTTTGAATCGTGTATCTTCCATCAGTAAACAAATAATTTTTATTTTTAAGAATTATAGCTAGGCCAGCGGATCCACTAAAATTTGAAATAACTTCTAATCGATTTAATTTTGAATATTCTGTGAAATAATCGTCATTTTTTGGAATTACATAACCATCGATACCATATATCTTAAATTTATTTCTTAAAATATTTATATAATTTTTCATTTTATTCTCTTTTGATATCTTATCCACCCAGGACTTCTTGTTCCTTCTTCAATCTCAAAATCCTGATTAAACTCAAAATCATCATCATTGTTAATTTCTTCATCAAAAAAAGAATTTTTTTCTAAATGTTTTTCTGGTAATTCATCAATGAATCGCGAAGCCGTACTGTCTATCCAATCACCTTGGTAAAATCTATTCATTGAGAAAGAAATTATAGCTTTTTTCTTTGCTCTTGTAATTCCTACATACGCTAGCCTTCTTTCTTCTTCTAGTCCATTTTGACCTTTTTCTTCAATAGATTTTTGATGTGGAAATAATCCTTCTTCCCATCCAGGTAAAAATACAACATCAAATTCCAAACCTTTTGCTGCATGCATGGTCATCATATTAATTTTTTCCCCGTCCCATTCTTGATCGACTGATGTAGCTAAAGATACATGTTCTAAAAAACTTTCTAAATTATCAAACTCTTTCATAGCACTTAACAACTCTTTAATATTTTCTAGTCTATTTTCATTATCTAAATCTTTTTTATTTTTAAGCATTGCTGAATAACCGGACTCATCTAAAACAATTTGTAATAACTTAATGTGATTTGATTTTTTTATAGTTAAATCATTTCTCCATTTAATTAGAGAATTAATAAACAAACTAAGACCAATTTTAGCTTTTGGCTTAATTAAATTTTGCTCAAGCATTTTTATTGATGCTCTTTCTAAGTTTAAATTATTTTCCTTAGCAAACTCATGAATGTTTTTTAAGGTACTATCACCTATTGATCTCTTAGGGTTATTTACTATTCTTTCAAAAGCTAAGTCATCTTTCTCTTGATGAATTAATCTTAAGTATGCAACACAATCTTTAATCTCTGCTCTTTCATAAAATTTTGTACCCCCTAATATTCTGTAGGGCATACCAATTTTGAGAAATCTTTCCTCAAATTCACGTGTTTGAAAAATAGCTCTAACTAAAATAGCAATGTTATTGTAAGAAAATTTTTTTTTTATTTTTTTTTCAATTTCATCTGAAACTCCAACTGCTTCATCTTTACCATTTTTAAAGCAGTTTAATTTAACTAGATCTCCTTCCTCCATTGTAGTAATCAATGTTTTTCCAACTCTATTTTGATTATTAGAAATTAGATTTGAAGCTACTGATAAAATATTTTGTGAAGATCTATAATTTTGTTCTAATCTGATTACTTTAGTGTTTTGATATACTTTATCAAATTCTAAAAAATTTTTTATCTCTGCTCCTCTCCAGCTGTAAATAGATTGGTCATCATCCCCAACACAGCAAATATTTTTATTTTTTTCAGATAAGAGATTAAGCCATTTACTTTGAATAAAATTTGTATCTTGATACTCGTCTACAAGAATGTATTTAAAATTTTTTGAGTATATTTCTCTTATATCAGAATTGATTTCAAAAATTTTTACAGTATGTAAAATTAAATCTCCAAAGTCACAAGAGTTTAAATCTGTTAATTTTTGTTGATAAATTTTGTAAAGTGGAAGAATTGTTTTTTCGTAAATGTCTTTTTTATTAATAACGACTTCATTAGGATAAAATCCCTTATTTTTCCATTTATCTATTATTGCTAGTATAAATTTTGGAGACAGCTGCTTTATATCAATATTCTCTGCCTTGCATATGTTTTTGACAAGTCTAATTTGATCATCTGTGTCCACAATGGTAAAATTAGAATTTAGATTTGCTGCTGATGCATGTTTTCTCAATAATTTTGCACAAATAGAATGAAATGTACCTAACCAAGAAAGTCCAACAGCAGTAGAGCCCAGTATTTTGCTTACTCTATCTTGCATTTCTTTAGCAGCTTTGTTAGTAAAAGTTACAGCTAATATTTGATTTGGAAAGGCCCTCTTTTCCTTAATAATATTAGCAATTCTTGATGTTAAAACTTTTGTTTTCCCTGATCCTGCTCCAGCAACAATTAAAAGAGGTCCATCTAGGTGTAATACTGCTTCTTTTTGTGCATTATTTAGATCTTTTAAATAATCTTTGTTTATCATTTAAAATAATACTTTATAAGATTTGCTGATCAATATGAACAAAACTAATTCTTTTGTAAAATATTTAAAAAACATAAGTAATTTTATTAATAGTCTTTTAGAAAAAAATTTAAACAAGTTAAATTCTAAAAATCTTTATTTTTTAATTAAGAATAATAAAATAATTTTAATTTTTGTCGCACTAGTTGTAATATTTGTATCTTACTTATCAATACCTACTTTTTATAATGAAACAAATATTTTAAAAAGGTTAAAAAACGAGTTTAATAGTAAATTTGATATTGATATTAAATTTTCCAATAATATAAAATATAATTTATTTCCTAGACCACACTTTGCAATAGCAAACTCTGTTATTATTGATAAAGACATTGAAATTTCAAATATTAGGAGTATCAAAATTTATTTAACATTAGATAATCTTTTTTCATTAAAAAATATTAAATTTAATGATTTAATTTTTCAAAATGCGAATTTTAATCTAAACCAAAAAAATTATAAATTTTTTTTAAATCTTTTAAAAAAAAAAATTTTTAAAGATAGAAATTTAAAAATTGAAGATAGCAACATTTTTTTCAGAAATTCGGTAGATGAGGTCTTGTTTGTGAATAAAATTTTAAAATTTGAATATTATTATGAACCAAAAGAACTTAAAAATATTTTTTATGCTGAAAGTGAGATTTTCAATATTCCATATTCTATGAAAACTTTTTTTAACGAAGATGAGAGTATAATATTTTCTCAATTAAATTTAATGAAATTTGAAATTGAAAATGAATTAAGTTTGAATAATGAAAAAAAAATAGGAAACTCTGAACTTGTTTTCAACAAGTCAAAACAAATTTTAGAATATCAAATTGAAAAAAACTTTATTGAATTCCAAATTTTTGATAAAATAGATCAACCAAATAAAACATATAAAGGTAAGTTTAATTTTAAGCCTTTTTTTGCTACTTTTGAAGGAGCTGTTGATGAAATTAATTTAAATTATTTATTTGAGTCAAATGCTATTATCGCAGAACTTCTAAAGACTGAAATATTTAATAATAAAAATATAGATTTTCAATTAAATATAAATGCAGATAAAGTTTATAAAAATTTAAATTTGAAAAATATTAATTTAAGCTCAAGGATTCAGGAAGGTTTAATTGACTCCGATAAAACGACATTCGAATGGAGAAACTTTGCAAATTTTGAATTATCAGAAAGTTTAATTTTCGTTAAAAATGGGGAACTGGTCTTAGATGGAAAACTAAAGATTAATATTAATGATTACAATAAAGTGTATACATTTCTTCTGACTCCAAAAAATTATAGAAGTGAAATTAATATAATAGATTTAAATTTTACCTATAATTTTGATCAAAAAATTGCTGAACTAAAAGATATTAGAATTGATAATAAAATTAATCAGAATGTTAATAAAATTCTAAATAATGTAATTTTAAAAAAAGACGATCTACAAAACAAAATTTATTTTAAAAATTTACTAAATCAAGCAATTAAGAGTTATGCTGGATAGATCATTTTTTTAGGATCAACTATCTTATTATAATCTTTTTCGTTTATTAATCCTGTTTTCAAAGTTTCATGTTTTAAAGTAGTATTATTTTTAAGTGCTTTCTTCGCGATTTTGGCAGCATTATCATATCCAATATGTGGAGCTAATGCAGTAACAAGCATTAATGAATTATCTAGATGCTCTTGTATTTTCTTTTTATTAGCTTTTATTCCTTTAACACAATAAATAGCAAAATTTCTTGTACTGTCAGCTATTAAATCAATTGATTGTAATATGTTGTGAGCAATTAAAGGTTTAAAAACATTTAGCTCAAAATGGCCATGAGATCCAGCCATTGTTATTCCATTATGATTTCCAATTACTTTTACACAAACCATTGTTACAGCTTCACATTGTGTTGGATTTACTTTTCCTGGCATTATGGATGAGCCTGGTTCATTTTCTGGTAAAATTAATTCTCCATAGCCAGCTCTAGGACCAGAACCCAGGAAACGAATATCATTCGATATTTTCATTAATGCTACTGCACATGTATTTAATGTACCAGAAAAATTTACGATTGCATCATGAGCAGCAAGTTCAGCAAATTTATTAGGAGCTGGTTTAAATTTTATTTTTGTTAATTTTGCAATTTCTTTTACAATTTTTTTATCAAAATTTTTCTTTGAATTTATTCCAGTGCCAACAGCAGTACCACCTTGAGCAAGAAACAATATTTCTTTTAAAGCATAATCTATTCTCTCAATGCTTTTTTTAATTTGATAATAATATCCAGAAAATTCCTGTCCAAGAGAAAGTGGTGTAGCATCTTGTAAATGAGTTCTTCCAATTTTAATTATGTTTTTAAATTCATTAGATTTTCTTTTTAGTTCCTTTTCTAAAATTTTTAAGCTTGGAAGCATTTTACTTATTGTCTCTTTAGCCACCGAAATATGCATTGCAGTTGGAAACACATCGTTTGTAGATTGAGATTTATTTACATGATCATTTGGATGAACAGGTTTTTTAGTTCCTTTTTTACCACCTAAAATCTCTATTGCTCTATTAGCAATAACTTCATTTACATTCATGTTTGTTTGTGTGCCCGAACCTGTTTGCCAAACTTTTAAAGGAAAGTTTTCATCTAATTTACCTTTAATTACTTCATCTGAAGCTTTAATTATTGCTTTAGAAATTTTACCATCAATCAATTTGTCTTTTTCATGCACTATTGCAGCTGATCTTTTTATAATTGCAATTGATTTAATGATTGAAATATTAACTAAAATTTTACCTATATCAAAATATTTGTTGGATCTTTGAGTAGATGCGCCCCAATACTTATCATTTGGGACATTTATACTTCCAATACTGTCAAATTCTTTTCTTAATTTCATTGATAAATTTTAAGTAACAAATAATTATAAACATACAATAAATTTTTAAAAACATACAGGAGCATTATGTCGAATTTTAGCAAAGTAGGCACTTTCATGAAAACTTTTGGTCAGGAGGTTAAAACTAAACCTTCATTTAGTACTGATAAAATAAATAAATTAAGGTTAGACCTAATTAAAGAGGAACTAGAAGAACTATCAGAAGCAATGAATAACAAGGATTTATTAGAAGTAGCTGATGCGCTAACAGATATACTATATGTTACTTATGGAGCAGGACATGCATTTGGAATTGATCTAGATAAATGTTTTGATGAAGTCCAAAACTCAAACATGAGTAAGTTAGACGAAAATGGTAAACCTATTTACAATGACTCTGGAAAAGTCATGAAAGGTCCAAACTATTTTAAACCTGATCTTTCTAAATTCGTAAAATTAGATTTCTAACTTAAAGTCAACACCAGGAGCACTATGTGTAATACTGCCAACAGAAATTCTATTAACTCCTGTAGATGCAATAGCTTTAACAGTTTTTAAACTAACATTTCCAGAAGCTTCAGTTTCATAAAGTTTTTTAACTATTTTAACACTTTCTCTTAAATTTTTTAAATTCATGTTGTCAAGCAGAACAGTATTAAATTTTAGACCTAAAATTGATTTAAGTTGTTTAATTGTATCAACCTCAACCGTAATTTTTTTTCCTTTTTTATTTTTAATGGCTTTTAATAAGATACTCTTTAAATCTGAGCTTGCGATATGGTTATCTTTAATTAAATACTCATCGCTTAAATTAAATCTATGATTTGTGCCTCCTCCTAATTTAACAGCATATTTTTGAATAACTCTTAAATTTGGAATTGTTTTTCTTGTGCAACAAATTTTAGTTTTTTTACCAGCTAATCTAACAAATTCATTTGTCTTAGTTGCTATTCCAGAAATGTGAGACAAAAAATTTAAAGCAACCCTTTCTGCAATTAAAATATTTTTTGCTTTTCCTTTAATTAAAGCAACTAAAGAACCTTTTTTTATTCCTGAACCATCTTTTTTCTTAACAATAAATTTTATTTTATTATCAATTAACGAAAATGCTTCTTTTGCAAATAACAATCCTCCGACAATTGCTTTTTGATTTGAAATTAATTTAACAGTAACGATATTATCTTTACTAATCAAACTTGAAGTAATATCTCCAGAAGGGTAAAGGTCTTCATTCAATGCTAGCTTAACAGTACTTTTGATAAATTCTTTGCTTAGTTTTATTTTTGACACTTAATTATCTGCCAATTGCTGCCATTCTTTCTACAGATATTCTGGCTTTATCAATTGTTTCTTTGTCCATAATTATTTCACCAGTTTCATTCTCTAGACAATCTAATATTTTTGGAAGTGTAATTTTTTTCATGTGAGGGCACATATTACATGGTTTAACAAAGTCTACATTTGGATTTTCTATCTGGATATTGTCACTCATTGAGCACTCAGTAACCATCATTACTTTTTTTGGTTGATTATCTTTTACATATTTTATCATTCCAGATGTTGATCCAGCGAAATCACTTGCTTCAATTACATCAGGTGGGCACTCTGGGTGTGCTATAATTTTTATTCCTGGATTATTTTTTCTAATATCTTCTATTTCTTTTTTATTAAATTGATCATGGACAATACAAATTCCTTTCCAAGAAATAATTTCAACATCAGTTTGAGAAGCAACATATTTAGCTAAATAATCATCAGGTAAAAATATTACTCTTTTTACTCCAAGTGATTTAACTATTTTAACTGCGTTTGCAGATGTACAACAAACATCTGTTTCAGCCTTAACTTCTGCGGAAGTATTAACATAAGACACAACAGGAACGCCCGGGTATTTTTCTTTCAATAATCTAACATCTTTACCTGTAATAGATGATGATAAAGAACAGCCAGCATCCATATCAGGAAGAATAACTTTTTTATCAGGGCTCATTAATTTTGCAGTTTCTGCCATGAAATGTACCCCAGCCATTAAAATAATATCGGCTGATGTTTTCGAGGCTTCAATTGCTAATGCAAGTGAGTCAGCGGAAAAATCTGCAACACCATGATAAATTTCTGGAGTTTGATAATTGTGGGCAAGAATTACAGCATTTTTTTCTTTTTTTAATTTATTAATTTTATGAATATAGGGAGCATGCACTGACCATTCAATTTCAGGCAAAACCTTAGAAATTTTTTGATAAATAGGATCTGTTGCTTTACGTACTTCTTGTGTAAATTCCATGGGGATTTTTACCAATTTGAATCATGATTGTCATTCATTTATTATGGGACATATCGCGGTCGTGCTGAAATTGGTAGACAGGCACGGTTGAGGGCCGTGTGGACCCAGTCCATGAGAGTTCGAGTCTCTCCGACCGCACCAAAGTGAATTTTATAGAGGAGTTTTTGATGGATAAATTGCTTTCAGTAATATTTATGATTGGAGTTTTAATTTTAGTTCTACCAAGTTTTTTACAATCAAATTCTCAATTAAAGCAATTTCTTAAAAATCTCAGTATATGGATTATTGTAGTTTTTATTATTTTAATGATTGTTTATTTATTTAAATAAGAAAATTAGTTTTTTATCCAATCAGGTTTATTGATATTTATTGAAGCGTCTTTAGTTTTAAAATTTGCTTTTTCATCAAAGTTTTCATTTAAGTATTTTATTAAAGCAAAAGGGTAGTCACTATCAATCAAAACCTTACCTATTTCAATTTCATTATTATAAATACTTTCACCTTCGTGCAGCTTTCCATTAATTAGATTTATTGGAAACAATCTTTTTGAAAGCTTGTTCTTTAATTTAATTCGCGCTGTATTTTCTTGACCAACATAACAGCCTTTTTTGAAATCAATTCCATTTAGTTCTTCAAAATTGCATTCAATACCAAACAATTTATCTTTCAATTTATTTAAATCTTTTGGAACTATCCCAAGGCTATGACTTAATGAATAATATTCTTTCAAGTTTGCATCGTGAAGATTTAGTTTTTTCAAAGACAAATAAAGTTTTTCTAAATTAATAACCAATCTAGCACCTAAATCCTTATTTCTTGGATCTAAAAAAATTGGATCCTCTCTATATTTAATTGTGTATCCAGGTTGATCTTTTGCTTCATCAAAAGTTAAGAATTTTTCATGAGAAAATGCTGCTACAACAAATTCATTACTTAAATTTAGAATTTCAACTTTTGATCTTAGCTTATATAAGGATAATTGTTTGAACAACTCCTCTGCCTGGGGTTTTTCACAGTCTAAAAGATATCCAGACTTATGTTTTACAATTATAAATTCATATAAAAATTTACCCTGGGGTGTAAGCAATGAACTAAAACAACTATTTATATTGCTTACTTTGTTAATATCGTTACTGATAAGATTTTGAAGAAACTCTTTTGAATCCTCTCCATTAATATAAAGAATTGCTCTATCATCTAAAATGTAAACGTTTTTTATATTCATAATTGATTAATTATAGATTGTAATATAATAACAATTTCTCAAAATGTTAGATCTTATAATTAAAAACGGACAATGTTACATCGATGGTGAATTAAAAGATGTTGATGTTGCTATAAAAGATGGAAAAATTCAGCAGATTGGACAAATTTCAGAAGAAGCAAAAGAGACAATCAATGCAGAAGGGCACACAGTATTACCTGGTTGCATAGATACTCAAACACATTTTAGAGAGCCAGGATCAACAGATACTGAGGATCTTCATTCAGGAAGTAGAGCAGCAATTGCAGGTGGAATAACTAGTGTATTTGAAATGCCAAATACTAATCCGCCAACTTCAAATATGAAAGAGTTTCAAAGAAAACTAGATCTCGCTAAAAACAGAATGTATTGCAATTATGCTTTTTATTTTGGGGCAACAGCAGACAATGCAGATGATTTAGCAAGTTTAGAAGGTTTAGAAGGATGTTGTGGAATTAAACTTTTTGCCGGATCTTCAACTGGCAATTTATTAGTTGCTGAAGAGCATGACATAGATAAGGTTTTTCAAAATGCTTCAAAAGTAGTGGCTGTTCATTCAGAAGACGAGGCAATTTTAAAAGTTAATAAGAAATTAATTAAAGAGGGTGACGTTCATACTCATCCAGTATGGAGAAGCGCAGAATGTGCAATAGCATCCACTCGAAGAATTGTTCGAATTGCAGAAAAGCATAATAAAAAAGCCCATGTGCTTCATATTACAACAAAAGAAGAAATAGATTTCTTATCTCAGCACAAAGGAAACATTACGTTTGAAATTACTCCCCAGCATTTAACTCTTTATGCTCCAGACTGTTATGACAAGCTTGGAACTTACGCTCAGATGAACCCACCATTAAGAGACAAATCCCATTATGATAGATTGTGGTATGGAGTAAGAAATAATTTCAATGACACGATTGGTTCAGATCACGCCCCTCATTTAAAAGAAAATAAAGACAAGGTATATCCAAATACCCCTTCAGGTATGCCAGGAGTTCAAACTTTAATGCCTGTTATGTTAAATCACATAAATGATGGAAAATTATCTCTTAACCAATTGATGAACTTTGTTTGTGAAAATCCAGTTAAGATTTTTGGAATTAAAAACAAAGGATTTATTAAAGAAGGTTATGATGCAGACTTTACAATAGTTGATATGAATAAAACTATCGAGATTAAAAATGAAAATATAGAAAGTAAATGTAAATGGTCACCATTTAATGGTTTCAAATTCAAAGGGACACCAACACATACTATTATTGCAGGGAAAATTAAAATGCAGGATGGAAATATTTTAGGTGATCCTGAAGGAACACCTTTGCAGTTTAGCTAAGCTTTCCAGTGAAACTATTTACCAAAATTACGCCAATCACAATTAAGAATAATCCAAGTATTGCTTGCCATGCTAAAGTTTGTTTAAAAAATATGTAGCCTAGGATTGCTATAGTAAAAATTCCTAAACCGCTCCATGTTGCATACACAATTGCAATTGGAAGCTTATTAACTACAAAAGTTAATAGATAAAATGCTGTCAGATAAAAAACAGATAGAGCAACTGTTGGTATAAGTTTTGTAAAGTTTTGTGAGACAGGAAGTAGCATTGTTCCAGCAACTTCACAAAATATTGCTGCGATTAAAAAAACATATGTCTTAACCATTGTTTAAGATTTTGTGGTTAATTAAATCTTCTTTTATTTCTGTTAAAATTGCAGGATCATCAATTGTAGGAGGGATTTTATATTCAATACCATCTGCAATTTTTCTTATAGTTCCTCTTAAAATTTTTCCTGATCTGGTCTTTGGTAATCTTTTAATAACAATCACTACTTTAAATGCAGCAACTGGTCCTATTTTATCTCTAACCATCTGAACACATTCTTTTGATATTGTATCATTATCTTTATCAACACCAGACTTTAAAACTACTAATCCAATAGGTAATTGACCTTTTAACTTATCCGCTATTCCAAGTACCGCACATTCAGCAACGGATTGATGTTCTGATAAAACTTCTTCAATTGCTCCGGTTGATAATCTATGACCTGCTACATTTATAATATCGTCTGTTCTAGACATGATCCAGATATAACCATCGTCATCAATGTGACCTGCATCATATGTTTGATAATACCCTTCATAATTAGACATATAGTTTTCTTTATATCTTTGGTCTGCATTCCATAATGTTGGAAATGTTCCTGGAGGCAAAGGAAGCTTAACCACTATATCTCCCATCTCATTTGGTTTTGCTAAAGATTGGTCTGGCTTGATGATTTTTACATCATAACCGGGTACAGCCTTACAGGCTGAACCATATTTTGTTTCCATCATTTCAATACCTGTACAATTTGAGCTGATTGCCCAACTAGTCTCTGTCTGCCACCAATGATCAATTACTGGAACCTTAAGTAAATTCTCTGCCCACTTAATTGTATCTGGGTCAGCTCTTTCTCCAGCAAGGAACAGGCTTTCAAAACTGCTTAGATCATATTTTGAGAAAAATTTACCTTCAGGATCTTCTTTCTTTATTGCTCTAAAAGCTGTTGGAGCAGTAAAAAGTGATTTTACTTTATAATCTGAAATGATTTTCCAGAAAGCACCAGCGTCTGGAGTTCCTACAGGCTTACCTTCGAACAAAACTGTAGTGCATCCCTTAAACAATGGAGCATAAACAATATAAGAGTGCCCAACAATCCAACCAATGTCACTTGCAGACCACCAAATATCATCTGTATCAATGTTATAGATGTTTTTCATAGTCCATTTGAGAGCAACAATGTGACCCCCAATGTCTCTTACTATTCCTTTTGGAGTACCAGTTGTACCTGATGTATATAAAATATAGGCAAACTCATTTGAGTTCATTTCAACACAGTCAGCATCTTTAGCATTTGAAACTACTTCTTCCCAACTGACCTCATTTGGAGCATTTAATTTAACTTCTTGACCAGGTCGTTGGAATAAAATCATCTTTTCAATTTTGTGATTGGCTATTTTCATAGCTTCATCCACAAGTGGCTTGTATTCAACTGTCCTTCCTGGCTCAAAACCACATGAAGCAGTTACTAATAACTTTGCTTTACTATCATCTATTCTGCTTGCTAGCTCATTTGAGGCAAATCCTCCAAATACAACAGAGTGAATTGCCCCAATTCTAGCACAAGCAAGAATAGCAATCACTGCTTCAGGGATCATTGGCATGTAAATAATCACTCTATCACCTTTATTTGCACCTTGAGCTTTCAATGCCCCTGCAAATTTAGAGACCTTCGATCTTAATTCCTCATAAGTGAACTGACTTTTCTTACCCGTAATAGGACTATCGTAGATTAATGCTATTTTTTGGCCTCTTCCTTGATCAATATGGATGTCTAAAGCGTTATAGCAGGTGTTTGTGACCCCATCTTCGAACCATTTATAGAAAGGCGGGTTGGATTTATTTAAAATTTTTGTTGGTTTTTTAAACCAAAAGATATCTTCCGAAGCTTCTTGCCAAAATTTTTCGGGACTTTTTAAAGATTTTTCATAAATTTGATTAAACTTAGAAGACATAAAAATTTGATTCGAATTCCTTAATTTTTTTGGTTTTTAACTTATAAATTGTATTTAATTTTAAAAATTAAGTAAAATCAATGCTTATTAGTGACAATTAAGTCTTCATAAAACTATTTTTATTTGCTATTTAACCACGAAATTGGCTTAAGGTAACTTAAGTCTAGTTTATATAAACTAAATAAAAACTAACGAAGAGGGAGTTTTTTATGAAAAAACTTAAACTGTTTGCTTTAGCAGCTATGGCTCTGATTGGATTTTCAGGTATAGCTATTGCAGCAGACGCAACGATGTTGATGCAAGATGACTTCGTAGGAATTTCATTCTGGGTTATCTCTATGGGAATGTTAGCAGCTACTGCTTTCTTTTTCATGGAAGCAGGCAATGTCGCATCAGGCTGGAGAACATCAGTTATTGTTGCTGGTCTAGTAACTGGTATTGCATTCATACACTACATGTACATGAGAGAAGTATGGGTTGCTACTGGAGACTCGCCAACTGTTTACAGATACATTGACTGGTTAATCACTGTGCCTTTACAGATGGTAGAATTCTATTTAATTCTAGCAGCTATTAACAAAGCAAACTCTGGAATGTTCTGGAGATTGTTAATCGGTTCACTAGTAATGCTTATCGGTGGTTACTTAGGTGAAGCAGGATATATTAATGCTACACTAGGTTTCATCATCGGAATGGCAGGTTGGGTATACATTCTTTATGAAGTATTCTCAGGTGAAGCTGGTAAAGCTGCAGCGAAAAGTGGAAACAAGGCTCTTGTAACTGCTTTTGGTGCAATGAGAATGATCGTTACAGTAGGTTGGGCAATTTACCCATTAGGTTATGTATTTGGTTACTTAACTGGTGGTGTAGACGCTAACTCACTTAACGTCGTTTACAACTTAGCTGACTTCATTAACAAAATTGCATTTGGTCTAGTAATCTGGGCTGCTGCAACTAGTTCTGCGGGAAGAAGAGCTAAGTAATTTAGCTAAAATTTAAATTAAGGGCAGGTACAATTTTGTACTTGCCCTTTTTTTTGCCTTGGGTAAAATTATGTATAGTTATTATACATATTTTAAATTATGGATGTTAAATTAGAAAAATGGCATAAATGCCAAGTTGATATAGAGGTTCTTAAAGAGCTTTCAAAAAAATCTGACATTAAAGGACTTCAACATGTTTCAGTTTTTTTTGGATTGTTATTAATAACAGGAACTTTGGCATATATAACTTGGGGTACATGGTGGTCAGCTTTTTGGTTTTTGGTTTACGGAAACATATATGGTTTTTCAAATCCATTATGGCATGAGACAGGTCATAAAACTGCATTTCAATCAAAATCTTTAAACGAATTTTTTTACTATATTTCTTCATATCTTTCTAATTTTGAACCAACAAGATGGAGATATACACATTTTGTTCATCATGGAAATACATATTCAACAGAAAATCCATATGACCATGAAATTGAATATGGAAATAATTTAAAGGAAACTCCAAAAAATTTTTTAATTAATTTAATTCCTTTTATGGAACTTGTATATTTTAAAAAAAGTATAGCCTATGAAATTATTCAACATGCATTCGGTGTGAAAACAAAAGTAATGCAAGACTGTGTTCCTGAGAATGCACAATCAAAAGTAATTTTTAATTCTAGAATTTTTGTTGCAATTTGGATTGCAATTATCTTGTGGTCTTTAATTACATTATCTTGGTTGCCAGTTTTATTTTTTTTATTACCAAAATTTTATGGAAGAACTTTACATAAACTGGTTTCTTTTACTCAACATGCTGGTTTAGCTAGAGATATTAAAGATCATAGATACACAACAAGAGAAATGTATTTAAATCCTATTTTAAGTTTTTTATATTGGAAAATGGAATATCATGTAACTCATCACATGTTTCCAACAGTTCCATCTTATAATTTGGATAAACTTCATCATCACATTAAAGATCAGTTACCAAGGACAAATGATGGTTTAATTGATGCTTATAAAGAAATTTTACCAGCTTTGATGAAACAAAAAGAAGATTCTGCCTACTTTTTTAAAAAGGAAGTCCCTGAACCACAAAATGCATAAATCTAACCAAGTATGTTTTTACTTACTTGCTCAATTTAGATAAGAACTTATATATAACGCATGGCAAAAATTACTTACCACACGCACGATAATAAAACTCATACAGTTGATGTTCAAAAAGGGTTAACTGTAATGGAAGGTGCAATTCAAAACGATATTCCAGGAATTGATGCGGATTGTGGGGGAGGAATGGCTTGTGCTACTTGCCATGTTTATGTCAAAGAAGAATGGTTAGATAAGCTTCCAGCTAAAGAGGATGGTGAAGAAGATATGCTTGATATGGCATTTGAACCAAAAAATAATAGTAGGTTGAGTTGTCAATTAATTGTTTCAGATGAGTTGGACGGATTAGAAGTAAACATTCCATCAAAGCAAGGTTAAATGAATAAAACAGATGTATTAATTATTGGAGCTGGGCCAACAGGTTTATTTTGTGCTCATCAACTTGGAATTATAGGACTGAGTTGTGAAATAGTGGACAATCTTGATAAAGCAGGAGGTCAATGTATTGAGCTTTATCCTGATAAACCAATTTATGATATTCCAGCAGTACCTGAGTGTACTGGGGAGGAATTAACCAATAATCTTTTAGAACAAATTAAACCTTTCAATGTCAAATTTCATTTAAACGAAAGAGTGGAACAACTAAAAAAAACTGAAAGTCGATGGAATATAAAAACTTCAGGTGGAAAAGAATTTGATGTTGCAGCTATCGTAATTGCAGGGGGTGTTGGTTCTTTTGAACCCAGGAAGTTTTCGTTAAAGGAGTGTGAAAAATTTGAGGGAAGTTCTTTGTTTTATTCTATTAAAGATAAAACAATTTTTAATGACAAAACAATTTCAATTTTTGGAGGAGGAGACTCTGCTTTAGATTGGGCTATAGAGCTATCCAATACTTCCAAAGTAAATTTAATTCATAGAAGAGATGGTTTTAGTGGAGCAGAAGCAAGTGTTAAAAAAGTAAAAGAACTTAATGACAATGGAAAGTTAAACTTATTTACAAAATATCAAATGGATTCAGTTAGCGGAGATAAAAATATTGAAAGTTTAAAAATTAAGCATGATGAGGGAGAAATTAAAGAGATTAAATCTGATTATGTATTAGGTTTTTTTGGTTTAATTATGCAACTTGGCCCTATTTTAAATTGGGGATTAAATATAAATAAAAAAACTATTGAAGTTAATACTGAAAACTTTGAAACAAATATTAAAGGAATATTTGCTATAGGTGATATTTGTTCTTACCCAGGTAAATTAAAATTAATACTTTCAGGTTTTCATGAAGGTGCTTTAGCTGCAAGAGGATGTTTTAAATATGCTAAACCAGATGAAAAATTAAGATTTGAATTCACAACAACTTCTAAAGCTGCACAAGAAAGACTTGGAATTAAAAAATGATAGAACTTTTTTCTGCAAATACTCCTAATGGATGGAAAATTAGTATTATGCTTGAAGAAATTGGTTATGATTACAAAGTAACCAAAGTTGATTTAGGTAAGGAAGAACAATTTAAACCAGATTACTTAAAAATAAGTCCTTTTGGAAAAATTCCTGTGATCATTGATCATGATAACAGCAAGAGTATTTTCGAGTCAGGTGCAATATTAATGTACTTGGCAGATAAAAGTGGGAAACTTTATAATGAAAAAGATAGACTGGTTATTAATCAATGGTTGATGGCACAAATGGGTACTGTTGGGCCTATGATTGGGCAACATCATCAATTTCATCATTATAATCCTGGGAAAAGTAAATTTGGTGAAGAAAGATATTTTAAAATTACTAAAAGAATTTATGGAGAATTAGACACAAGATTAAAAGAGTCCAAATTTCTTGCAGGAGCTGATTACACAATTGCTGATATTGCTACTTGGCCGTGGATGGCGAGACATGAATGGCATGATATTGGTTTAAAAAATTATAAAAATTTATCCAGATGGTATTTAGAAATTTCTGAGCGAGAAGCAGTGGTTAAAGGTTATAGTTTTATGGATAAGAATGCTAAAATTCCTAGACTCTAAAAATTTACCCAAATAATCTATAAAGAGTACTAAGAATTCCATAACCTGAAAATTCAATCGCAACAATAATTATAATTATTAAAACTAATTTTTTATTCATTTTAAAAACAAATATAGTAACAGCACAATCCAAAAGAAAGGATAGTAAAAATAAATATATTTCTTAGCAAATAGGAACGAGATTGAATTTTGCTTAGATGATTTCTTTTTCATTTTTAGTCATCCGCATGAACTTTTTCTTCTTTTTCATGCTTTTCTTGTGCTGCAATAGTGTATTTAGCAACAGGTCTTGCCATTAATCTTTTTAAACCAATCGGCTCTGCTGTATCCAGACAATATCCGTAAGTATCTTCTCTAATTCTTCTTAATGCTTTATCAATTTCTGAGATTAATTTAATCTGTCTGTTAATTGCCTTCATCTCTACATTGCTATCAATATAAGAGTTTGCTTGATCAACAATATCAGCAGAAATATTATTATCATCCATCCCACCATTATAAAGAGCTTCATTATTAGCTTTGATTAGTTCTTTTTTCCATTCAGTTAGTCTAATTCTGAAATATACTTTATGTTTTTCACACATATATTTTTCAGTATCTTTTGGAACATAAGTTTTTGAAATTTTTACAGGACCTTTGGGCGCAACTTTAGCTGCAGTTGGTTTTGCTTTACTTACAACTTTAGTTTTTGGTTTTGATACTTTTTTCTTTGCTTTAGAAGTCTTTGGCATAGCTTAATTTTAATCGCTCGCAGTATATTCAGCAAATTAGGGGTGTCAAGCAAGCTTAATTGATATAAATATTTATAAATGACCATTAATAACAAAAATATCAATAATGTTTTTTATATTTTTGTTGCAGCTCATCTTATTTTTTGGACTTTGATTCCATCACTTACAAATCATAATTTACCACTGGATACTATTGAAGCTTTAGCTTGGGGAAGTAATTTAGATTGGGGATTTAATAAACACCCACCAATGAGTGCTTTTTTTCCAGAAGTTTTTTATAAAATTTTTGGACCACAAGATTGGGTTTATTATTTATTAAGTCAAATTTTTGTAATTATATCTTTTAATTATGTTTTTAAATTTTCAAATGAAATATTTAACAACAAATTATTAGGTTTAATTTCTGTATTATTAATTGAGGCAATTTATTTTTACAATTTCACTACACCAGAATTTAATGTAAATGTGTGTCAATTACCTTTTTGGTCTTTAACAGTCTATTATTCCTGGAAAATATATAGTGCTAAAGAAATAAAGTTTTTAGATTGTTTTCTAGCAGGTTTGTTTGCTGCTTTTGGTTTTTTATCAAAATATCTATTCATTTATCTACTGGTTTCAATTGATCTGTTATTTATTTATTTAATTTTTTTCAAAAAGGAAAGAAAGTTTGATTTTAAATATCTAATTACCATTGAAGTTTTTTTAGTAGTTTTAGTTCCACATTTAATTTGGTTAAATAATAATGAATTCATTACTATTACATATGGATTAGCTAGAACCGGATTAGAACAATCTAGCTTTATAGATCATATTAAATTTCCATTAATCTTTTTATTAAAACAAGTAGGGATTTTAATTCCTTTTTTAATACTAATCTGGTTATTAGTTAAAAAAATTAAATTAAACTTTAATTTTAAAGATAAAAAATTACTATTTTTATTAGCAATTAATATTTTACCTATTGTTTTAATGTTTTTTACTTCATTAATTACTGGTTCAAAAATTAGAACTATGTGGATGACACCGTTCTATTTATTTTTTGGCATACTGTTTGTTTATTTGTTACAAGCAGAAATTAATTTAAAAAAACTCAAAGCATTTGTGATTGGATTTGTTTTCTTTTTCTTTTTATCACCAGTCCTTTATGCATATGTTTCAATTTCAAAGGACGATAAAAGAACTGATTATATGGGTAAAGAAATTGCAATAAAAACGCAATATGCGTGGGACCAACAATTTGATACCAAAATAAATGTAGTTTTAGGGGATGAATGGAATGCTGGAAACTTATCTTATCATTTAAAATCTAGACCATCTTGGGAAGGTTTTGTTGAGAGTGAAAAACTTGATCAATTGAAAGATTACATGTGCCTTGATAGTGTTTGTGTAGGTTCAAGATAGATGAAGTACATAATATTAATTCCAATTTATAACGACAGAGAGTCTTTAAAAATACTGATTGAGAATATTAATACTGAAATTAAAGATTTAAATAACGATATATCACTAGTCGTTATAAATGATGCTTCATCACAACAAATAATCGATACCTATCCAAATATTGAAAATATTCAATCTATCGAAATTGTTAATATGAAACAGAATAGAGGGCATGCAAGATGCATTGCATCTGGCTTGAAATATATCTTTGAAAAAAAAGAATTTGATTTTGTAATTCCAATGGATGGAGACGGAGAAGATCGACCTGAAGAAATTAAAAATTTTATCAAAGCTAGTGAAAATTCTGAAGGAAAATCAATTGTTGGAGAGAGAGTAAAAAGATCAGAAAGTTATTTTTTTAAAACATGTTATCAGTTTCACAAATTTTTAACTTTATCATTTACTGGAAAATCGATTAAGTTTGGAAACTATACCTGTTTGTCAAAATCGACAGTTGAAAAAATGATTAAGGAAAAAGCTACATGGAATAGTTTTTCAGGTTCACTAAAAAAAACAGAAAAAGAATTATTGACTGTTCCATCAATTAGAGGGCCAAGATATCATGGTCCTTCCCAGATGAGTTTTTTTAATCTATTAAAACACTCACTTTCAATAATTAGTGTTTTTAGAAAAACAGTTTTAATTAGATCAGCTTTATTTATTATTTTTTATATATTACTGATCAAAAGTTATGCTTCAGTAATAACTTCATTACCATTAGTTTTGTTACTATTAATGATTTATTCAATTTCTAGTTTAGCTTTAAGAGAAAATATTGAAGAATTTAATAATTCCTTAACAAATATTCACGATATTGATAAAATAAAATAAATTATGAAAAACTTTTTTAGAAAAGTTGCTTTTGGAGTTGGACCTAATGAACAAGCCCCGTCAGATCCTTTGAAGTGGGCTCTTGATCAAGTAAATGATGTACCAGAATTATCTTGGAAAGGTAAAATATATTCTGAAAAAGAATTAAGAAAACATTATAGAGATTGGGTTTATGGTGACAGAAAAGTATTAAGAAAAAAGTATAAAGATAACAAAACATTATACAAAACTCATAAAGATATACTTAGACACGAAACAGGACAAAAGTTTTGGGAGTCTTTAGAAATTTCGATCAGACATAATGAAGGAATAAATAGTAGTAGTCCAGTTTTAGCAAAACTATGGATGTTTTGGGGAAACTTTTTTGCAATCAGTGAAAAAGATTTTTTAGCAAATTATTCAACTGGTGCATATCAAAGAGAAATAATTCGACCTAATTTAAATCAAACTTTTGAAAAAATGGTTTATGATGTAACGACTTCTTGGGCCATGATCCACCATCTAGATAATAGTGAGAGCGCTGGTCCTAAAAGTATTACAGCAAGTGAAGATTGGAGAAGAAAAAAAAAAGAACCAGCAACTATAAACGAAAATCATGCTAGAGAATTATTAGAACTTCATACAGTGTCACCACAAGCTGGCTATACCCAAGAAGATGTAATTCAACTAGCATATATCATGACTGGCTGGCAACATAGGTGGAGTAAAAAAAATCTAGAAACAGGCAATGTCTGGTTTAACTCTGAATATCATCAAACAGGTAAAAAAAATGTTTTGGGGAAAGAATATAAAAAAGGTAAAAAAGCTTTAGCTGTTGTAATTAAAGATTTAGTTAATCATCCTAATTGCCGAGATTTTGTTGCAGAAAGGCTTTGTAGATTTTTAATAGCAGATGAACCTACAAAAGAGATGAAGCAGCCAATTATTGATGCCTTCAAAAAATCTGATGGATTTATTCCTGAAATTCATAAAGCAGCAATCAAAGTTGCTTTTGAATACAATGATAAATATAAAAAATTTCAAACTCCTGAAAATTGGCTCATTCAAGTTGCTAAAATTGCAGACTTAAATTGGCCACCATCCCCAGATCTGATGGATAAATATGAGCTTGGTCAAAGACCGTTTGATTCACAAAGAGAACCTGAGTGGTTATTACAAAATATTGGTCACCATCCGTACAGAGCAAAACAGCCAAATGGTTGGTCAGACCACTCTGCTGATTGGATTTCTCCAGAATTATTAATTAGGAGACTGGTGTATGCAAAAGCAAGTTATAATTTTGCTAAAATGGAAAATAATAAAAATGCAGAATATTATGTGAATATGGTTGAAAATAATTTTGACAACCCAAGCAAAATAATGAAATACTTAAATCAAAAAAATAGATCTGTTGAAAAACATACTCTACTTTTTAACCATCCGGAGTTTTTAAAAGCATGAAGATATCAAGAAGAGATTTTTTAAAAACTACAGCTTTAACCTCACTATATTTTGCTGGTTTCAGTGCTCATAGTTATGCAAATTCAGGCAAAAAGAAAAATTTGGTGATTATAATGTTACGTGGTGGAATGGATGGTCTATGTGCTATTCCAGTTAAGGGTGACAAAAATTTCGAGAAATTAAGAAGTAAAATCAATCTTGATAGAACCTTAAAATTAACGTCAGATTTTGATTTACACCCAGCATTAAAGACATTCAAAAATCTTTGGGATCAAAATTTAAGTGCTGCAGTTCATGCAACAAATATCCCTTACACAGGTAGATCACATTTTGATGGTCAAAATTTAATGGAGTCGGGTGGTAAAATACCATACCAAGAAAAAACAGGTTGGCTTGGAAGAGGGATGAAGACAGCTGGATTAACTGGACAAGGACTAGCTTTAGCCCTTCCGATGCCCTTATTAATAAGAGGAGTTCCAATGAACAATAATTATTTTCCTGTAGGTCGAAGTCTACCATATCCCGATACTCTAGAAATTATAAAACAAGCTTACAAAGATCATGATGAAAAATTATTAAGTGACAATTTAGAAATCATTTTAACTAGAGATTTTAACAATAGATCAAGAGATGATGCTTGGATTTTAGCTTCAAGTGCTGGTACAGAATTATCAAAACCAGATGGACCTAAAGTTGCGGTATTTGAAGTTGATGGTTTCGATACTCATGCAGCTCAAGGTGCAACAGATGGTGCTCATGCGGATTGCCTATCAGATTATGATAATATTGTAAGATCTTTAAAATCTTCAATGTCTGAAGAGGCATTCAATAATACTTTGGTTTTAACACTCACAGAATTTGGAAGAACAATTAAGCAGAACAGTAGTAATGGAACAGAGCATGGTTATGGTTCAGCCATTCTAATGGCAGGAGGACTTGTTAAAAAAGCACAAGTCCACACTGATTGGCCAGGACTAAAGAAAAAAGAATTATTTGAAGGAAGAGATTTAAATTCTACAATAGATTCAAGAGCAATTTATGCCTCTGCAATGTCTACAGTTTTTGATGTAGATTTCAAAAAAATTACTAAAGAAGTTTTTTGGGGAGAAAATTTACCAAATTTATCTGATAAACTTTTTAAAATTTAAATAAGATCAATCATATGAAAAAAATTTTATCACTATTTATTATAATTTTAATTTTCGTTCCATCAATCTCATATGCAAACAAATGGCATATAAAAATGAAGAAGCAAGAGAAGAAAGATTTTGCTCATTATGTGCTTAAAGCACAGTCAGATAATAAGATGGTATTTAACCTTCGAAATATCAAAAATTCTAACATCTATAAATTTTTTGATAAGTTTGAGGATCGTATGGGGGTTACTGAAAAAGGAGTTGAGTTTAATTTAAAATATTCGTTTGAAGGTCATAAACAAGATTGGTCTAGGTGGGGAAAACCTGGCCATGCACAAAGATTCCAGATAATGGAACCTTATAAGGAAACTACCAAAAAAAATAAAACAAAATGGTACAGGGTAGGTTATTTTTTCCCTGCAGACGTAAAGATTGAAAAGCATACAATATCTTTATTTGATTTTAAAAAATTATATGGCAAAGGTGAAAAAACTCACGATGCAGCACTCAATATAATTAATAATAGATTTAATTGGGTATTTAATTCACCAAATTATACCTCACATAAAAATGAGACAGGAGAGGAATATTTATACTTCGATACTTATTTTGTTAATCTTGATGATTATTTTTCTCCATTAAAAGGTAAATGGGTAAATGTTTTAGTAAACGCAAAGTGGGCAGAAGATGGATTTTTACATTTGTGGATAGATGGAAAACTCAGATCAAGCTATTATGGTGATACTTTGGGCGGTGCTTCAAGTGTTAGATTTAAATTTGGACCTTATAGACACCATATGAATCAAGCAACTGATACTGGTGTTAAAATACCTGATGTAAAAATTAAATATTCTAATGTTGGTAAAGCCGATAATTGTGATGATTTATGGAGTGGCTGTTCAGAAATTGTAAGTCAATTAAATGGAGAAACCCAGCTTAATGGAGTAAGCATGATTGCATTTTGTAAAACAGCTCCTCAATCAGATGGATCATCTTGTAAGAATTTGGGTTATCCTAACAACCCTAAGCCTTTTTAATTTAGCAACAGCTACAGCTTTTCTTACTAGCCTTTTGTTGATCGTCAGCTTTTCTAGTTTCTAATTCTTTTTGCTCTTCCTCAAGAACTTTTTGTTTCTTTGAAATCTTGTCTTCAAAATAATCATAAAGAGAAGCAAATCCTAATTTAGAGGCTCTTTTTTCCTCATAATTTTTTCGCCCTTTAAGGTTTTCAATTATTTTGACTATTTCTTGGTTTTGCATTCTCTCTTTTTATTTAAAAAGGCAAATAATTCAAGCTGTAAAAATTGGTAAATTATAAACAGGTTTTTTTATGTTAAGATAACGTGATGAATACAAGTCAAAAAAAACTTGAAAAATCTAAAGGCAGATTAGAAATAAAAATAAAAGATCAAAATTTAGAAAAACTTTATCAACAAGGATCTTCAAAAGCTTTAATGCCAGATTTTCATGAAAATTTAAAACAATTAATGCTTATTAATACTGCTGGTGGAATTACTAGTGGAGATGAATATGACTTCAAATTTGAAATTGATAGTTCAAACCTTTGTATTTCAAATCAAGCAGCAGAAAAAATTTATA
>CACNVV010000001.1 GCA_902624015.1 uncultured Pelagibacteraceae bacterium | reverse complement strand
TATTTATTTTATTTTAGTATACTCCTGATTTGACTATCTTATCAATCTCACTTTTTGAATTAGGGATTAATGTATAGACAAAACTATCACATTCTTTTGTTATGTTTTCCTCGTATGGTTTTCCGTATCTTACATCAACAATTTTTATTAGTTCTTTATTAAGGTTGTCTTCGTTTACACCTTCTTTAACTAAATAAGAGCTTAGAAATTTCTTAGCAGCAAAAGAATACACAATTTTATCTAACTCAAGTTCAGCCTGAGGAATCATGCTATTTGCATAATAAATTCCTGCACACTCAATTGTTTTCTTTTTTTGATCTTCTGTTAAATGGCCATCTGCTAAAGAATAATTTGAAATCGTTAAAAACATCATAACAAACAAAATTTTTCTCATTATTACTCCTATAAATTATCTTAATTTATCTAACAGTCTTTCATAATTGTTTAGAAGTCTCTTGTGTTTATAGCGCGCGACAGTTATGCAATTTTAGAGGGTAAAAAATCTTGATTATGCTGTTTTATTTAACATAAATATTTGATAATAAATAATTATGATCGAAAAATTTAATGGAATTGTTTATCTAATAATTTTTATTGTTCATTTCCTTGTTTACGCTGTTTATGCTTTTAGAGCTATAGTTGGAACAAAGAGTTTTATGGATCAATATAACATCGATCATTCGGCAGCTGTGATTACAAGATTTTTTGGTGCTCCTTTTGTTGGGTCTTTCTTAATGGCTCTTTACATTATGTTTGTTAGAGATGGTGGAGTAAATGGAACTTGGGCGTTCTTTAATTTAGTATTTGTTCAAAATTTAATGTACTTAATATTCGGTATTTATACCATTTACATAAATAAACTTGGACACACTGAAAAGACTAACAGTGAAGGTGTAATAGCTGCTGGAGTACTTACGATTTTAAGTGCTATTCTTACTTACGGATTAGCTGATAAAATTTATATTTAAAACCAATTAGGTATCGGCAAACCTTTTTCTTCTAAAAATTTTTTATTGAACATTTTAGTTGCGTATTTGTCACTTCTATCACAAAGAATAGTTACAATAGTTTTTCCTGGCCCTAACTCTTTTCCCATTCTAATTGCTCCTGCAATATTTATCCCACAGCTTGTTCCTAGACTTAAACCTTCGTTTTGAATTAAATCATATAGAATAGGCAGAGCCTCATGGTCATCAATTGAATATGCGTCATCAATTTTTGCCTCACCAAAGTTGGCAGTCACTCTACTTGAGCCAATACCTTCAGTAATTGAACCACCCTCCGATTTAAGTTCACCATTTTTAATGTAATTATAAAGAGCAGAACCTTTTGGATCTGATAAATAAATTTTTATATCTTTGTTCTTTTCTTTAAGAGCATTGCTAACACCTGAAATTGTGCCTCCAGTACCTGAAGAACAAACAAAACCATCAACTTTACCATCGGTTTGTTCCCAGATTTCTTGACCTGTGCCTTCATAATGTCCTTTAGCATTTGCAGTATTATCGAATTGGTTAGCCCAAATCACTCCATTGTTATTAGAAGGTCTTAGTTCATCTGCAAGTCTAGCTGCCACTTTAACGAAATTGTTATCATCTTTATAAGGTTTAGCTGGCACTAATCTTAATTCAGCTCCAAGATTTCTAAGTAGATCTTTTTTCTCTTGGGTTTGATTATCATTCATTACAATGATTGTTTTATAACCTAAAGAATTTCCTAAAAGACCTAAACCAATTCCAGTGTTACCAGCTGTTCCTTCAACAACAGTTCCACCTTTAGCAATTAATTTTTTTTCTTGAGCATCTTTGATTAATGCAAGTGCTGCTCTATCTTTGACTGATCCTCCTGGATTTAAAAATTCTGCTTTTCCATAAATGTTACACCCAGTAATTTCAGAGGCTGCTCTGAGTTTAATTAATGGAGTGTTTCCTATTCCTGAAATAAAATCGTTTTGAGTGTTATTCATTATCTGATTTTTTATCACTGTCAGGTGTAATTCCATAAGGTTTAAATTCACTATCAGCAATACCAACACTTCTAGCTGGAATTCCAACCATTACAGCATTTTCTGCAACGTCTTTAGTTATAACTGCATTAGCGCCAATTCTTGCACCTTTACCAACTACTACTGGACCCAAAACTTGTGCACCTGAACCAATAACCACATCCTCTTTTATAGTAGGATGTCTTTTCATATTACGTTGATCATTTGAATTTATACTTGGAGCAATTCCTCCTAATGTAACCATATGATAAATAGTTACGTTATCACCAATCTCAGATGTTTCTCCAATCACAACCCCCATACCATGATCGATAAATAAATTTTTTCCAATTTTTGCATTTGGATGAATTTCAATACCAGTTAAGAATCTTGAAAGTTGAGAAATGATTCGTGCAATCAAATGAAATTTTGCAGTACTAAAAAAATTTGCTATTCGATGAAAAAAAACTGCTTTAACTCCAGGATAAGTTAATATTAAACTTAGCTTTGACCTTGCTGCAGGATCTCTATCAATTATGGATTGTAAAAAATCACTCATATTTCTTTAGTTTAGTTGCTGTTGATTAAAAAATTATATGCCTTATATAGTATTTATTTACTCAATTTAAAGAGGTTTATATGTATAAAAATACCAATTGTTTTCATCTAGCTATCCCATGTGGAGACCTTGAAATTGCAAAAAAATTTTACAGTGAAACTTTGGGATGCAGATTAGATAACTCAGCGCAAGAGTGGGCAGATGTTGATTTTTGGGGCAATGAATTAACTCTTCACAAAAGTGAACACAAACTTGACAGTGAAAGACATGATGTTGATATGGGCAATGTATCAGTTCCTCATTTTGGAGTTCATTTATCTAGAAAAGATTTTGATGAACTTAAACAGAGACTTAAAGATAGTGGTACAAAATATTATGATGAGCCTTATCTTAGATTTAAAGGAACTAAGTACGAACAAGAGACATTTTTTGTTAAAGATCCTAACGAAAATATTTTAGAAATTAAGACATTAACTGCGAATCCAGAATAACCTAATAACTTGATGGAATACCTGGTATTAGGTTTCTTTACTGGGATTAGCTTAATTTTAGCTATAGGTGCCCAAAATATTTTTGTTATTGAGCAAGGTTTAAAAAAACAACATATATTTATTGTTTGCTTAATATGCTCTTTATCAGACTTGATATTAATTTTTTTGGGTATTTTTCTTTTCCATTATTTTAATCAATATTTTAACCCTTTAATTGAAGTAATTTTAAATTTATTTTTA
Organism: uncultured Pelagibacteraceae bacterium; assembly: GCA_902624015.1. Classification (GTDB taxonomy): domain Bacteria; phylum Pseudomonadota; class Alphaproteobacteria; order Pelagibacterales; family Pelagibacteraceae; genus Pelagibacter. Next base: position 101,589 of record CACNVV010000001.1, on the reverse strand, counting down.
ATTTTATTTTTACTTCACTTTATTTTCAAAAAAATAAAATCACATTATTCTAATATTTACTTTAGTACTGAGCCAAATAGTATTTCAAAATTAAATATCATATTTAAAACTTTAGGATTTACATATTTAAATCCACATGTTTATTCTGATACGGTTTTTTTTCTTGGAAATTTTTCAAAAAATTACTTACTCAACCAAAAAATTTTATTTGGGATAGGTGCGTCTATAGCATCATTTTTATTTTTTTTTATATTAGGATATTTATCTAATTATTTATCAAAGTATGCTAACAGTAAAAAAGTTTGGAAGGTAATTAATATTTTTATCATATTTTTTATGTCTATCTTAATTTTATTCATTCTTAAGGAAATATTATGAGCGATATTTATGTAGATGATATAGGCGAAGGATTTCCTTTTGTGTTAGTTCATGGTTATTTAGGTTCATCAGAAATGTGGACATTTCAAAAAGAATTTTTTTCAAAACATTATCGTGTAATTATCCCAGCTCTCCCAGGGTTTGGTGAAAGTCATAATATGAAATCTTTAGATTCTATTAATAAAATGGCTAAAGAACTTATAAATGTATTAGATCGAAAAAAGATAGACAAATTCAATTTAATTGGTCACTCAATGGGAGGAATGATTGTTCAAGAAATTACAAAATTGATTGGGTATAGAGTTAATAAATTAATTTGTTTTGCAACAGGATCTATTGGAGATATCCCTGGAAGATTTGAGACTATGGATGAAACAAGGGAAAAACTTAAAAAAGAAGGTACACAACTATCTTTTTCTAGAGTACCTACTAAATGGTTTGTAAAAGGTGATAAGGATAAAAATTATTTTCTTTGTGAAAATGCTGTTAAAAATGTTTCATTAGAAACTGCTGATAATGCATTACTAGCAATGAAGAATTGGAGTGGGATAGAAAATTTAAAAAATATTAAAAACGACACTCTTATAATATGGGGTGATAAAGATACTTCATATAATTTTGATCAAGTTGCTACACTAAATAAAAATATTAAAAATAGCCGTTTAGAAATATTTAAAGATTGCGCTCACAATGTTCACTTAGAACAGCCTGATCAATTTAATAATTTAGTAAAAGAATTTATCTCAAAATAATATCTTTATTAAGCCTATAAACTTTTTTATAAGCTCCAATAAATTTTTTTGAAGAATGAAATTTTCCTGGAAAAATTATACATTTTATTTTAGCTCGCTTAGCTGAATTTAAGCTTTCTTGTGTATCCTCAATAGCCAAACAATCATTAGCTTTAAGCTTAAGTTTTTTAAGTGCTAGCAAGTATATTGCAGGATTTGGTTTGAATTTTTTAACTAATTTTGCATTCCCTATAAAGTTAAAATCTCTATAGTTAATTGAGTTTCTTAAACAATATAAGATTGCATTTATATTGTTTGCAGAAGTAGATGAAACAAATGCAATTTTTATATTTTCTTTTTTGCATAAAGAAATTAAATATTTAACACCTGGCCTTAATTTAAGCTGATTTTTTTTAAGATAATTATTAAAAATTTTAGTCTTTAAATTTCTTAAATATACTGAATTAACTTTAATTTTTTTCTTTTTGGCATATCTTGATATTCTATTTTTGCCACCAGATTTACTTAATAAACCAAGATACTCACGTTTGGTCCAATTCCAATCGAGTCCATATTGTTTGAATGCTTTATTGAATGACTTTCTTTGAATTTCTGAAGTTTCAACAATAGATCCAATAGAACCAAAAAGTAATGCTTTATAATATTTCAACCTTTTACAGCTCCAGCAGTTAAACCACTAATGACCTGTCTTTGGAAAAACATAACAAGCATAAATAAAGGTGCAGTAGCAGATACAACTGCAGAAACTGCCCACATTAAATTTCCTTCATGCTGGTTTGTCCCTAAATAACTTTGAATTTTTGGAACCATAGTATGATTTTCTTGATTAAGAAGTAATGCTGTTACTGTAAAATCATTATAAGCTAACATTAAACTAAATAATCCTGCTGTAATTACACCAGGCCACATCACAGGCATAATGATATGTCTAAAAGCTTGAAAATATGAACAACCATCTATTAAAGCACTTTCGTCAAGCTCTTTTGGTACAGTTTTAAAAAATGAATAAAGCAGCCACAAAGTAAAAGGTTGATTTATAGCAACCAAAACAACAATTGTAGTTGGAAGAATTCCCCAAATCTGTAATTCAAAGAAAGGAAAAAGATATCCTGATACTAAAGTTATATGTGGCATAGCTCTAAAAATTAAAGCTGCCATTAAAATCCAAAAAGCATATTTCTCAGTTGATCTTGAAAGAGCATATGCTCCTAAAGTTCCTAAAAACAAAGAAATACTTACAACAAATACTGTAACTATAATTGTATTTTTTGATGCTTTCCAAAATTCACCTTCAGTCCAAGCTTGTGTATAAGCATTAGTTGTAAATTTACCACCTGTTTCAATTAGAGTATTAAACGCTGATATTGCATACCACCAATCAGATCTAGAAAAGAAATCAGCTCTTACTTTAAATGACCCCCAAAAAGTCCATATAAAAGGGAAGCAAGCAATCAACAACCAAGTGATAATAAAAATAGTATTAAAAGTTTTTAAACGAGTTGATTTTGTATCTAGTCCATAATCCATAATTATCTCGCTGTTTTAAATTCTTTCCAAGTTCTAATTAACACTGGTGCTAGCAGGATAGCTATGCCAATAATAGTCATCATTGAAGTAGCTGCAGCAGAACCAAACAATATTACTTCCTCATTAACTAAATTGTCATAGATTAACCAAGATAAAGACTGTGCACTTCCTTCAGCACTAAACCCTATAATGGGTTCAAATACTCTAAAGTTATCCATTAAAGAAATCAAAGCTACAAATGTAACTACAGGATAAATATGTGGTAAAACTATATGTTTAATTCTTTGAAATCTTGAGGCTCCATCTATAATTGCAGCTTCAATTGGTTCTTGAGGGACTGTTTGAAGCGCTGCATAAAAAACTACAAAGGCAAAAGGGGAATGATGCCAAATACCATAAATAATAATTGTTATCCAAGTTAAGGTTTTTGAGGATTTCAGTGATAAATATGGGTCATTCATCAAATTTTGAATATTTGCTCCAATTATCCCTTGTGAGTCTATCATCCAAAATAATACCAATGATCCAACCAATGGTGTAACAATCATTGGTAAAATTGTACCAAAGATTAGAGGTCCTCTAATTTTTCTTGCAACTGCGTTTAAACTTAATGCAATAATAAATCCTAAGAGGAGTACATTGGGTGTAACAAACAAACAATAAGTTAAAGTAAATATCAGAGCTTTATAAAAGGGTAGATTAGTTACCTGGTCTACAAAAGCACCAAAACTTTCAGTTTCATTCCAAAATTTTTTTATCTCCTCTACTGCTAAATGATTTCGATCGGTATAAGTGCCAAAACCATTAAATTTTCCAAGTGGCTTTGCTTCTCTAATTTTCGAGGTTTCTTCATTATCAACAACAATTGAAACAGTGCATCCAAAAGGATCACATTTTTTAACTTCTTTTACTACTTGATCATGTTGCGCATAAAAGGACTGAATGCCAGTAGATATAATTGGTAACCCAATAAACAGGATCATTGCTAAACCTGTTGGTAAAAAAAACCAAAAAAAAGTTTTATTAGGCATTTAAATATTGATTAAGTGGGGAGTAAATCCCCACTTATATATTTTAGATTTTATAGAAAGCCTTGTTCTTTAGCTTTACTGATGTAAGCAGCTTCAACATCTTTCAATGCTTGTTCCGCTGACTCTTTACCTTGTAAAAACTCAACAATCTCACTTCCTAATGCACCATGCATTAAACCCATTTGTGGTAACATTGGATATGGTTTTGCTCCCATTTTTACAGCTTCGATAACACCAATAGATTTTGGTCCTGGTACAAACCCTTCTACTAACCAAACAGCTTGATCAGCAGCGTCTGCAACCATTTTTTTATTTGATGCTGCATGCGCTAAAGCTCTAAATGTTGCCTCAGCATCCGCATCAGGTCTATTTTTTGCAAGTGTAAAACCATCCCACCATAATGTAGCAGCTGGGATATTCCCTCCACCTACTGTAGCAGGTCCAGTTAATTTAGTTGCTTTTGTAATGTTTGGATCACCTTCATCATCTAGAAGAGTTCCTGATCTAGATGCCCATAAAGTCATTAATGCAACATTTCCAGATTCCCATTCTACTTTAATTGCTTCACTATCATGAGTTAAGTAATCAGGGTTACTCAATTCAGATAATTTTTTTAACATATTTAAAGTAGCAACACCTTTAGCATTATTTATGTTTGGTTGTGCACTCCCTGATTTAAAGAATTCACCACCGTGACCAATAAACATGTTCACAAATTCCTCTGCTAAATTCCAACCAGCTTTATATGCAGCTGCGTAAGGATATTGCATTTTGCCTGAAGCTCTAATTTTTTCAGATGCAGCAACTACTTCCTCATAAGTTTTTGGAACAGCTATACCAAGATCTTTCAAAACATCTTCTCTGTAATACAAATGTTGTGTATTAGCCATAAATGCTACAGCCATTACTTTTCCATCAATCGTGATTAATTGAGAGTCTTGAATTCCTTTTCCATATTTTTTAACAAGATCATCTAATGGTCTAATTAAATCCTGGTTCATCAAAGGAACAATTGAACTATTTGCTGCAATTCTTGCTGAAAATTCAGATGGATTTGCAGTTAAAGCTGGCACGGCTATTTTATTATGCTCAGATGAGTGAGTCACTTTAAAATCAGCACTTCCTTTACATTGTTTAGAAGTTTCAACGAAAGTTCTTAATGCAGGAAAATCATTAGCCAAAATATTTATCGAACCACTTTTTATGTTACAGTCTGCAAATGCAGAAGTTCCAAAAAGTAGAAACAATAAAGTAACTAGTATTTTTCTCATATGTTTTCTCTCTATTTTGTTAGTTAAATTATAATTTAAATTAGAAAATTATATCTACTCATGAAATAGAATAAAAGTGATAATTAAATCACTTTTGACGCAAGTTCCGCTCCACTCACTAACGACTCCAGCTTTTTATAAACAATATTTTCATCTACATTTCCAAAGCCAGCAAAGGTGCTAAATCCACAATCAGTCCCAGCTAATAATTGTTCAGCATCAATGACCTTAGAAAAGGTTAAAATTCTATTCTTTACAACTTCGGGATGTTCTACAAAATTTGTTGTAGAATCTATTACACCTGGAGCAATTATTTTGTCTTTTGGAATTTTTAAATTTTCAAAAATTTGCCACTCATGAGAATGTCTTGGATTAGATGACTCAATTAGATAAGTCTGCACATTAGCTTTTAATGCAATTGGCATTATCTTTTCTAAAGGAATATCATGTAGATGAGGTCCTTCATAATTTCCCCAACAGATATGCAGTCTTATACTAGTGCTGTCGATATTTTTAATAGCATTATTTAGACATTCTATTTGTTTTTCAGCTCTAATTAAAAATTCAGATTCTGATAAATCTTTAAAAGTCATGTGTCTAGCTAGAGCTAAATCTGGACAATCTAACTGAAGTTTTAATCCATTTGAGGTAATTTCTTCATACTCATCTTTCATAAGGTTAGATAAATTTTCTAAATACTCATCATCATTTTTATAATATTTATTTGGCAAGAAAGCAGAAATAACTCCAGGAGAGGCAGCGTTCATGAAACCATCTTTATGATTATATTTTTCTAATGCTTGTTTAAAATTATTAATATCTTTTGTTAGGGAAGTTTTATCTTTAATTTTTAATTCACTTGTACAACATGGTCTTGTGTAAGTAGGTGTACCACCTGTTCTTGCAATTCTTTCTTTGAAAGAGGGAAAGTCATCTAAATCTTTTGGTGCTTTTCTCTCGCTCTCTCCAGAAAACCCATCAATTCTATCCTTAACATAAGTAGCATAACTAATCTTAGACATTTCACCATCGCTAATATAATCAATTCCAACTTCAATTTGTTTTTTAACAATGTTGTTAACATCTTTTTGAACTATCTTATCAAATTGATTGAAATCTATTTGTTCTTTTTGATCTTTTTTAAACAAGAGCTCAGATAATTCATTTGATCTAGGCAAACTACCCACATGTGTTGTTTTAATTTTAGTCATAACTTATTTCATTAAAATTTGTTTCCAAATCGCAACCTCATCAAACAAAACCCATTCTCTTATAACATTTCCATCAATTATTTCTGCATGGTTTATACCCATTATGAAAATATTTTTATTTGATTTTTCCTCAAAATCTAAAGTGTCTTTAGAATGACAGCCTTCTAAAAACCATCTTATTGACGCTTTGGGATTTTTATCTGGCTCCTCTAAATAACCAACATGTTCAATTGAAAACTTTATATCGCTAAAAGTATTTTTTAAATTATTCCAAAATTTGACAATATCCTCTCTTCCATGTCCAATTTTATTTCCAGGCCAATAGATAGTTGCAGCTCTTGCATAATCAGAAAAATCATATTTATTTTTAAAGATATTTTTCAATATTTTTGAGTAATTTCCTCCAGCAGACTCATTAGGCACAATACCTTGTTTATAATCTGATTTCATCTCAGAGCTTGAGTTGAATAATTGTTGTGCTTTGTCAGCACCGCCTTCCTTTTCAATAATCATTTGTGCAAATTCTTTTGGCGTAAATCCTATTTGTTTTACCATTGCACCTTGATCACGTACAATCCATTCATCATAAACTTGGTTATTTTTGCACGCACAATCAGCAATGACTCTATAATAAATATCTTTATTAGTTGGTTTACCATATGAACCATCTCCAAGATGTGTTCCTTTACTTAAAATTCTATGAGATGAATGATACCCCACATCATCATTTCCATTCCAGATAACATCTTCACCAAGTAACTGTCTGTTAGGAAATTCTTTTAATGTTGCATAAGTTGCATCAATTACAGGTTTATTTCCATAAGTAATCCCAAAAGGTGATCTAACTGGAATATTATCAGTGTAAAATTGAGCAATAGACTCAACATCTTTGTTTTCCCAAATTTGTTTAGTTATTTTAAGAATAAAATCAGGAAAGTTTTTATATTTTTGATCAAATCCTTTCATTAGATTTGAGTTACACAATTTAAGTAACAATCCTCATTTTCGTTTATCTTTATACTAACGTTTGAGTTAATTGGGATAGAAATTGTATCTTTGGGATTTAAAATACATTGAAAATCATCAATCATAATTTCCCATTTACCAGTTCTTGAAAATAATATTGTAGGTTTTTTAAACTTTAAATTATTTATTTGACCACTATTAGATTTTAAAATTGAAAGGTTAAATCCAGTATTTTGATTTATTAATGGAGCGTATTCTTTATTTTCAAATTTATTTCCAAGAATTTGAATTAAATTAACATTATCGTTTATCTTATTTACTTGTTTTGTATTTTCATTATATTTACATATAAATTTTTTTAGCTGATCAAGTTTGTAATTATCAAATTTTTTTATTTCTTCTTTAGAAATTGCTTCTAGAATACTTTTTCCTTTTGGAATTTCATTTAAAGATAAATCAATTAATGAATTATCATTTAAAAGTGCCATACCTGTTTTCTTTGCTTTTTCTAAGACACTTGGGACCCAAGTTATTATTCCCGGATCATCTCCACCCAAAACAACAAAAATTAAACCTTCTTCATCACCTGCATTTTCAAATGCTCTAAACATATTTGTGGGCATAGATATAATATCACCAGCACTTAATATCGTTTCATCTTTACCTTCTGCTCCCCAATAAAATTTCCATTTGCCGGAATAAATAATAAAAACTTCTGCAGTTGTATGGCTATGTAAACCGGATCCATTTTTAGGCATAGCAGACACAGCACCTAGATTAAAACTATGTGGCATTGGTATTTTAACAAATTGTTTACTATCTTCTGCGACACCTGGGCCTACAATAGAATAATTTTTTCTTTCTTTATGACCTTCAAGTTTGCCTTCAACAAATGGCAAAGTGCTTGGAACAAGATCTTCAAATTTAGCTAATCGATTATTCATATTTTTTTAAACTATATTTTGTGATAGTAAAATTATCTAACAAAAAATATATGCAAATTGAACAATTTGATACAGGTCTTAAGGGTCAAGAGAAAGTGGAAAAAATAGTCATCTCACCCGAAGAAAATTATAATTACAAACAAGTTGTCAGAAAATATTTAAATTCAATAGTAAATGATGGCGTCTCTAAACTTGATCAAAATCTTAAAAATGCTTTCTCTCACAACATCAATGTTAATTGTTTTTATCCATTAAATGAATTTGTAGGAGTTGATGATTTCAAGGAAAAATTTTGGAAACCTCTTTTTAATTCATTTCCTGATCTTGAGAGAAGAGAGCAAATAGTAATTAGTGGTGCTTTTAGGGATAAAATTCAAGTAGGCTCAATTTCTTCATTATCAGGAGTGTTTAAAAATGCTTGGTTGGGTATTCAACCTAATAACAAAATGATAAATCTAAAGTGTTGTGAAATTCATCAGCTTAAAGATGATAAAATTATTGAGAGTTATATTTTAATCGATTTAATAGATCTATTAATACAAACTGGATCAAATCCAATTAATCTTTCAAGAGGATCTGAAGGAAATTGGTTGAATCCAATTAACACAGATGGTGTAAATTTTTTTGAAAAAGACATGGAAATTTCTAAAGCAAGTTTAGAGCAATCACTTATCATGCAGAGAAGTTTAAATATAAAACCTGAATTAGAGGTTTCTTCTGATAAAGAACTTAAGGAAAGATTAATAAACCATCCACAAAAAGATTTTTGGCATGAAAAAATGATTTGGTATGGACCAAGTGGTATTGGAACTGCCAGATCTTTAGAGGGATTTGTAGACAATCACCAATTACCTTTTAGAAAAACATTTAAGGAAAGAAATTATTGGAAACTTGGCCATTATTGTGAGTTAGGGGATGGAAAATTTTCTTTAACAGCAGGATGGAATAGTATTCAGGCAACATATGGAACTGAGGATTGGTTAGGATATAAATCTGAAAATCAAAATGTTACTATGAGAGTTATGGATTTCTATCATCATGATGAAGGAAAAATTCGTGAAAATTGGGTTCCAATTGATATAATCCACATATTAAAACAAATTGGAGTTGATGTTTTAGAAAGTATGAAAAAATAAAATGGCTAACATAAAATTTACTGGAGTACATAAATCATTTGGATCTAATAAAATAATCACAGATTTTAATCTTTTAGGTAAAGAAGATGAGTTTCTTGTATTAGTTGGACCATCTGGATGTGGAAAATCAACTCTTCTAAGAATGATTGCTGGATTAGAAAAAATAGATGAAGGTGAAATCTTTATTAATGATCAAAAAATTAATGAACTTCATCCTTCCAAACGTCAAACTGCAATGGTTTTTCAATCTTACGCTCTTTATCCTCATATGAATGTTTATGAAAATATGTCTTTTGGTTTAAAAATTGAAAAAAGGCCAAAGGAAGAAATCAACACAAAAGTAATGCAAGCTGCAAAAATTTTAAAAATTGAAGAGCTATTAGAGCGAAAACCAAAACAATTATCTGGAGGTCAAAGACAAAGAGTGGCGATAGGAAGAGCTATTACAAGAAATCCAAAGATATTTTTATTTGATGAACCTTTATCTAATTTAGATGCAGCATTAAGAGCTGAAATGAGGGTTGAAATATCTAAATTACACAACCAGATCAAAACAAATATGATTTATGTTACTCATGACCAAGTCGAAGCCATGACCCTGGCTGACCGAATAGTTATTTTAAATCAGGGAAATATTGAACAGGTTGGTACTCCTGAGGAAATTTATAATGATCCAGCAAATATTTTTGTTGCACAATTTATAGGTACACCCAAAATGAATATTTTAGAAGTAAACGAGGAAAATATTATTTCAGAAAATACAATTAAATTGTTAAGTAATGATATCCAGTTTGACAATTTAAAATTAAAAAAATCAAAACATTTTGTGGGTATTAGACCTGAACATTTAAAAGCTAATCAAAATACAAAATTCACTTTCAACCCTGAAATTGAATTAATAGAAAATCTTGGTAATGAAAAAATTGTATATATGAAGAAAGATGAACACCAATTAAGTGCAAAAATTCCGAGTAATGTTGAAATCGGAAATTCCATAGGTTTTGATCTAAATGACATTTTTATTTTTGATGAAAATGGAAAAAGATTAAAATCATAACACAACCTGTAATTGACTAATTTCAAATTCCCGCTATTTTTTTGAATAATCATCATGAATGAATCACATATCTGATATGTGTCAGTCTTGTCTTTGCTAAATAGAATCATTTTAATATAGTTTTAAATATAAATAGGAGGGGAAATGAAAAATATAATAAAGATGTTTTGCGTAATTTCGATTTTTATTTCGAATATTGTATACGCAGACATAAAGTTTTGGACTACAGAAGTTCAGCCTGCCAGAATGGCTAAGCAAGAGGAAATGGCTAAAGCTTTTGAAGCTAAAACAGGCATTAAAGTAGATGTGATCCCAGTAGAAGAAAAAGATTTGGGAACTAGAGCTACAGCCGCAGCGGCAGCAGGTGACTTACCAGACGTCATCTATCACACTTTACAATATGTATTACCATGGGCCGAAGCAGGAATTTTAGATGTAGATGCCAATAACGACGTTGTCAAAGATCTTGGTAAAGATACATTTGCACCAGGTGCACTTAACATGGCAAAAAAAGGTTCAAAGATTGCAGCTGTTCCTGTAGATGGATGGACACAAATGGTTGTTTATAGAAAAGACCTTTTTGAAAATGCAGATTTAGCACCACCAACAAGCTATGCAAACATTGTAGCTGCTGTTGAGAAGCTATCAAAACAAAACGGAATGTTTGGTTTTGTTGCTGCAACTAAAACTGATGAAAATTTCATGAGTCAGGTTTTAGAACATGTTCTTTTAGCAAATGGGGTTAATATTGTTAAAAAGGGTGGTATCAAGAAACAAGGTAAAAAACTAAAAGAGGCATTAGAGTTTTATAAAGTAATTGCTAAAGCAAGTCCTCCAGGTGAATTGTACTGGAAACAATCTAGAGCACTTTACTTTGCAGGAAAAACTCCAATGATTATTTGGTCTCCATTCATCATGGATGAGCTTGCAGGTTTAAGAGACTCAGCTCCACCAACAATTAACAGTGATCCAACATCACCTGAGCTAGCTTCTAAAACTGGTTTCATTACAAATTTTAGTGGACCTAGTAATAAGAAAGGTGCTGCATGGGCAGATGTTAGATATTTTGGTATAACAGCTGATGCTGATACGGATGAAGCTAAACAATTTATCATGTACTCAATGGATGAAGGTTACACAAGCACTTTATCGATAGCTCCAGAAGGTAAATTTCCAGTAAGAAGAGGAAATTCAAGTGACCCTGAGGCTTTCACGAAAGCTTGGAGTAAACTACCTGTTGGAGTTGATAGAAAAGCACCTTTGTCAGATCTATATGACCCAGATGTTATTAATAACATTGTAGCTGGTTTGGATACTGCGAATAGATGGGGTGTTAAAGAAGGTGAACTATCAAGAGCATCAAAAGTCATAAATTCTCAATTTATAAATAGAATCACTAGACTTTATATTGATGATCAAATTGATGTCGATGAGGCTGTTGATATGATTAACAAATCATTAGCCAAATTCAATTAATTTAAATTTTTTAAAAAAGCGGATAATATAAATTATCCGCTTTTTTTATGAATGATACTTTAGCAAACACAGAAAAAAAAACTGCATACATACTCACATTACCTGCAGTCCTTTTAGTTTTTTCAATAATTTTATTTCCAATTTTTGCAAATATTTGGATCAGCTTTAAAGAGGTTGAATTAAAAGATATTAGAATTCCAGAACCAAGAGCAAAAAAAATTGTAAAATCTGTTTCTAATGAACCTTCTAAAATAAAGATATTATATAAGTTAAGAAACAGTTCATTAATTCAAGAAATAAGAGATGTTTCTTTTCAAGACAGTTTCCCAAAAAATTTTGAAATTGAAAATTTAGATCCAAGATGTTCTTACGAAAAGTATAACTTAAAATGTGAATTTGGAAATTGGCAAGCTAAATATAGAGAAAATTTTCAAGTAATATTTGCAACAAATGATGGATCAAAAATAGATAAAAAAAAACTAAAATCGATTAAACCAAAATTAGATGGGAAATCTGATAATATATTGCTTAATACCAACTTTACTCTCAAAAATTTTAAAAAAGTTTTATTTGAAAATGAATTTGTAGATTTACTACTAACAACTTTTTATTACACATTTTTTGGAACTGTTGGTTCAATAGTATTCGGTATCTTAACCGCTCAGATGGTTAATCAAAAATTTTATGGAAGAACATTTATGAGAAGTGTTCTCCTTTTCCCTTATGTTGCTCCAGTTGTTGCTTTAGCTTATACTTGGGAACTTCTACTAGACCCTAATAGTGGTACCTTAAATAGCTTATTATTAAATTATCAAATTATTGAAACTCCAATAAATCTCCTTGGACAAAAATATATTGAAATTAGTGTTTTGGGCTTTGAATTTAAATTAAGGTTAGCACTTACAACAGTTATAATGTTTGAAATTTGGAGGTATTTCCCTCTAGCCTTTTTATTTATTCTTGCAAGACTTCAAGCTATTCCAAAAGAATTATATGAGGCAGCTGACGTTGATGGGGCTAGTCCCTTTCAAAAATTTTTTAATATTACACTTCCCCAAATTACTGCAGTAATTTCGATTTTATTCATGATTAGATTTATATGGAATTTTAATAAATTTGAGGACGTCTTTTTATTAACTGGAGGTGCATCAGGAACAAGAACTTTACCAATAAATGTTTATCAACAAGGTTTTGCAATATCAGACATTGGAATGGGCTCCGCTGTTTCAATAGTAATCGTTGTATTGCTTTTAATGTTTATGTTTTTTTATTTTAAACTTTTAGGAAAGAGAGCAGATGAGAACTAAAAATACAATATTATTTTCATTGATATCAACTTTTTTCTTAATTTTTTTAATTTCGATTTGGAAGATATTAGCAACATTGCAAGGTCTAAGTATTAATAGCTTTAATATAGAAATAATTTTTATATTTGGTTTTTTAATATCATTAGCTCACTTAGGAATAGGTGATAGAATTAAATCAATTTATAAATCCATAATTTTTTCTTCCATATTCGTTTTTTGTGATGGTTACTTAATACAAAAATTACCAATTTGGTATAATGTTGGAGTATTTTTAATATTATATTTTTTCACCAATAAAATTAGTAAATATACTTTTATAGGTTTAAAAGAAGAGCACTCTACTCAAGTAATTTTATTTGATTTTTTAACTTTATTTGGAATTTTATTTTTTTCATTTGTAATACTTTTTCCATTTTACATGATGTTAGTAACAAGTTTTAAAACACAAATAGCATTGTTAGTGAATCCTTTAGATTTTAGTATAAATTTTGGCCAAGATATAAAAGATTTATTTAAATCTTATTTTGTAATTTTTAAATCTTACAAATTTGGAAAATATATTGTGATTAGTACAATTGTTTCTGTCGGTACTGTTATTATCACTCTTCTTTTTGCAATACCTGCTGCTTATGCAGTTGCAAGATTAAATTTCTTTGGAAAAACATTTTTATCTACATCTATACTTATAATATATATGTTTCCTGCAATCGTTCTAGTTATTCCGTTGTATACAATATTTAGTCAATTAGGTTTACGTAATTCAATAGAGGGTTTATTAATTGTGTATACGGCAACAACACTCCCAGTAGCTATTTATATGTTACAGGGATACTTCAAAAGTATACCAAAAGAATTAGAAGAAGCTGCAATTTTAGACAAATTAAGTTGGTTTGGAATTATTACAAAAATTATAATTCCATTAAGTATTCCAGCTATTTCATCTGTTGCTTTATATGTTTTTATGATTGCTTGGAATGAATTTTTATTTTCTTTAATGTTTTTAGATAATCCAAATTCATTTACATTATCAAGAGCTATTCAATACTTAAGTGGAGATGCTGAAACGCCAAGACAATATTTAATGGCAGGGTCAGTTGTTGTTACATTACCAGTATTGTTTATATTTGTTTATTTTGAAAAATATCTAGTTAGCGGTTTGACGGCAGGAAGCGTTAAAGGATAATGAATAAGTTTATTAAAAATGCTCAAAAAATTTTAATTGGAAATAGGAAAAGAGGATATACCTTACCGACAAATAACAAACTTTATCCTGCTCAATGGAACTGGGATTCAGCATTTATTGCATTAGGATATTCTTATTTTAATTTAAATTTTGCATTAAAAGAAATTAAGACACTTTTAGATGGGCAATGGAAAGATGGAATGGTTCCACATATATTGTTTCATAATACAGATACAAATTATTATCCTAATCATACTGCTTGGAATTGTGGAAATAAAGTACGCTCATCTGGGATAACTCAGCCACCAGTACTTGCAAGTATTTTAAAACAAATAATAGATAAAAACAAAATTTCTCAAAAACAAAAAAAAGAAATTAAAAAATTTATAATTAAAATTAAAAAATCTCATGAATGGTTTATTAAATATAGAGATCCCAAAAAAACAGGTTTGGTATCAATACTTCATCCCTGGGAAAGTGGTTATGATAATTCTTCACTTTGGGATGGACCAATGAGTAAAGTTGAAATTGAAAAAAATATACAATACAAAAGAGCTGATAATAAAGTTGTTAATCCAGAACATCGACCTTTAAATATTGACTATGATAGGTATGTAACGATTAAAAACGATCTAAGAAAAAAGAAGTATAATCCAAAAAAAATATTCAATACTGCATTGTTCAATGTCGTTGATATTGGATTTAATTCTTTATTTCTCAAAGCTAATAAAGACTTAATTATACTTTTAAAAAAATTTAATCTAGATGGCTCAAAAATAATTAATTATGTAAAACTCACTGAGAGAAATATTTTAAGATTTTTTGACAAAAAAAAGGGTTCTTTTTTTTCATTTGATTTAAGAAATAAAAAAAAAATATCAGTCCCATCTATAACAAATTACTTAGTATTATTTGCTGATATTAATAATCATAAGATAAATGATTTTTTGATCAAAAGCTTAAAAAAACATAACGTAAAAGAAAAATATTTCTTTTCTTCAATAAAACCTAATCACAAAAGCTTTGAGGAAAAACGTTATTGGAGAGGTCCTGTATGGGTTAATTGTAATTGGTTTATATGCAAGGGCCTCATGAATAAGGACAAAAAATACTCAAAAAAAATTAAACAAAGTACTATTAGATTGGTAGAAAAAAAAGGATTTCACGAATATTACAGTTGCAAAAATGGCAAACCAATGGGTGCAAATAATTTTTCTTGGTCAGCAGCACTATATTTGGATTTAAAATTAAATAAAAATTAATCTTTTATTTTATCCCACTCAGACATTCCGCCAGTAATGTTTTTAACATTTTTGACACCCATGTCTTTCATTGTTTTTGTAGCAAGAGTACCTTGACCGCCTAAACCACAAAAAACTACAAACTCTTTATCTGGATTATTTTTAAAAATATCATTTTCTAAAGGACTTCCCTCTGCTAAATAAAATTCAAGCAATCCTCTGTCCATGTGTATGGCATTTCCTATTGTACCTTTAGAAAAACTATCTTTATCTCTTACGTCAATAAATTGAACATTAGGATCATTTAATTTTTTCTTTGCATCTTCAGCAGTAATGTTTTCAATTTCACTTCCTACACTCATGAGTTCATCAAATTTTTTCATTTTAAATCCTCAATTAATTAGTTTTGAAAACCGTATTTTCTTAATCTTACATCACCAGTTCTAGCATGTGCCTCCATTCCTTCGTATCTAGAAATTCTTGCACAAGCAGCACCGACTTCTTTTGTTGCAGCCTTGCTCATTCTTTGGAAACTCAATGTCTTGATAAATTTTCCAACAAACAAGCCACCTGTGTATCTACCAGCACCTTTTGTAGGCAAAATGTGATTTGTACCTGAACATTTATCTCCATAAGCAACAGTTGTTTCTTCACCAATGAATAAAGATCCATAATTTTTTAATCTGTCGTGGTACCATTGTAAATTTTTAGTCTGGACTTCTAAATGTTCTGGAGCATATTCATCACTAACTTTAGCGATCTCTTCATCAGTATCACAAAGAATTACCTCACCATAATCTCTCCATGCAGCACCTGAATTTTCTCTAGGAAGATCTGGTAAATCTGCAATTAATTCTGGAACTCTTTCCATTACATAATCTGCAACTTTTTTACTTTTAGTAAACAACCAGGCTGGAGAATTATAACCGTGTTCTGCTTGTCCAACTAAATCATATGCAACCATTTCAGGATCAGCTGTCTCGTCTGCAATTACTGCAATTTCTGTAGGTCCTGCAAATAAATCTATACCAACTTTTCCAAATAAAATTCTTTTTGCTTCAGCAACAAATTGGTTTCCAGGCCCAACTAAAATATCCGCAGGGGCATTTCCAAATAAACCGTTTGTCATTGCTGCAATAGCTTGTACACCACCTAAATTCATTATCACGTCAGCACCACATAAGTCAGCTGTATAAACAATTGACGGATGTACACCAACACTAGGTTTCGGTGAACTGCAAACTAAAATATTTTTTACACCAGCAACTTTTGCTGTTGTTACACTCATTACAGCTGAAGCTATATGAGCATATCTCCCAGCTGGAACATAACAACCTGCCGTATTTACTGGAATAAGTTTTTGTCCTGCAAATAAACCGTCAGATAATTCAACTTCAAAGTCTTGGCCATAATTTTTTAATTGTGCTTCAGCAAATTTTCTAACTCTCTCGTGAGAGAACTGAATATCATCTTTAGTTTTTTGATCTAAATTTTTTTTTATTTCTTCAATTTTTTCTTTTGAAACAATTACATCACCTTCATATTTATCAAACTTTTTTGAAAGCTCTTTACAACCTTCTTCTTTACTAGTCTCAATATCTTTTAGAATATTTTCTACTATTTCTCTTGTTTTTGTATCGTCAGTTGATGATGTTTTTGGTGATTTTTTTAAGTATGTAATTGCCATTTCTCTCCTTTAAAATTTAAATTTATTTAAATGAATTTCTTTTGAAATTCAATGAATCATTTAGTCTAAAGCAACTACTGCAGCGGCAATTGAGGCTAAGCGCGCTTGAGCTTCATCAGATCTACTTGTAATAACGACTGGCACTTTTCCACCTACTACAACTCCTGCGGCACATGCTCCACTAAAATATATCAGCATTTTTACTAAAGCATTCCCAGTTTCTACACTCGGCACTAACAATACATCCGCCTCACCAGCAACTAAATTTTTAATTCCTTTTATTGCTGCTGATTTTTTTGAAATACTGTTGTCAAATGCTAAAGGGCCAAATACGTCAGCATTTAAATTTTCTTCTTTGGCTAATTTTGTTATTTCTGCAGCCTCAATAGAACTTGGGACACTTTCCAAAACTTCTTCTGTTGCAGATAATACAGATACTTTTGGTCTCTCTAATCCTATTCTATTTGAAAAATTAACGACATTCTTAAGAATATGCATTTTTGTTTTAACATTTGGTAAAACATTTAATGCTCCATCAGTAATAATTAGCGGCTTATCATCTTTACCGATAGTCATATGCCAGATATGACTTAATCTTGTTTTTCCCAACAAATTATATTCACGTTTAAGGACTTCTTTCATAAGTACATCAGTATGAATATGCCCTTTCACTATTATTTGCACCTTACCTTCACTTGCTAATTTAGCTGCAATTTTAGCCGTATCATTTTCTATAGGCTCATGAATAAGCTCATATTTTGAAATATCCCATTTAATATCTTCAGCACATTTTTGAATTTCTACTTCATGACCAATAAATATGGGCTCAATTAAATTTTCATTAACCGCGTCTTGGACGGATAACATAGGCAAAGGTTTGCCAGCATTTACAACTGCAACTTTAACTCCTTTTTTTTTATGAGCTAAATCTAATAAGTTATTTGGACAGATAATTTCTTTGTTTGAGAGCATTTTGTACCAATATGTGAAAAAACTAAACATGTACATACAAAAAATTTCTTTATATCAAATTAACAACTTTATATAATCAATTCAGAGGGGGAAAATTTGGAGATTGTAACTAAGATAGCGCCAATCATATTGGCCTTGATAATGTTAGGCTTAGGTCTAGGATTAAAACCAGAAGATTTTGGAAGAGTATTCAAAGCGCCAAAAGATTTTATAGTTGGTTTTATTTCTCAATTAATAATTCTTCCAATTGTAGCATACATATTAATTTTAATTTTAAAAACACCGCCTGAAATAGCAATAGGGGTTATGATTATAGCTGCAGCTCCAGGAGGTGTAACATCTAATGTAATGACAAAATTTGCTGATGGAGATGTTGCGTTATCAATATCTTTGACTGCTGTAATTAGCTTACTAAGTATAATTACAGTTCCTTTAATAATCTTTACATCCGCAGATATGTTAGGAATAACAGAGGTTTCTCAAAATATTTCAATGACAGGAATAGCTTTAAAAATGTTTTTAGTTGTAACAGTACCTGTGATTTTAGGAATGATTATCAGAAAATTTGCTGAAAATTTTATATCTTCTAAAGTTGAAATATTTAACAAACTTAACATAGTATTGTTTGCTGTTTTTTTTGTAGCTGCCTTTTATTCAGAAAGAGAAAATTTTAGTAGCTTTATAAAACAAGCAGGTTTAATTGCTTTAATTTTAAATGTATCAATGATGGTTATCGCATATTACATTGCAAAAGCTTTTACTTCAGGTGTTAAACAAATGAAGTGTATTGCTTTAGAATGTGGATTACAAAATGGTACGTTAGCGTTATTTGTCTCTACGCAAATATTTGGTACTGATATATTATATGCATTACCAACAGGTGCTTATGCACTAATCATGTATATAACTGGATTTATTTTTATTTATTTTTTAAGAAAGTCTAATTAGTTATTGATTATTCTTATTTGATTAAAAACTTTATAAATAAAATGGCTTAAGCTAAGCATATTTCTATTCACCATTCCCTTTGTTGTTATAAAAGCACTATCCTTAGCATTGAAAGAGATTAATTTTTTTTCATTTATTTGAAGATATTTTTTATCAATTAAAAATTTTAGTTTTCTAACAACAGTAGGTCTTGGAATACCGGTTATCTCAGAAATTGACATAGCATTTACACCTCTTACATCAGAACCCATAACTGATTCATGGTATGAACGCATATTTTTTTTTGGAACAAAATCTTTATTCTTGACTGCATTTATTATTACTACCATGCCAATAGCTAAAAATTCTAAATCTTTAATTTCAGCTCTCCATCTATTTATATAAATAAACCAGAATTTATTAAACTGATACCAGCAATAAGAGAAATTTTCTTTCATTGCTGAAATTATTTCATTAACTGAATAAACTCCAGTTACTAGTTTTTCTTTTTTTAAAATTTTATTAAATTCATGCAATATAGTTGCAAGCTCTGTTAAAGTGTTAGTTGCTCTAGCTGAGTAGAGTGTATTTCTTACAATAAATATCTTTTTACCAGACCTTTTAATTGTTCCTTCATTTTCTAATTCTAAAACTTTTCTTCTGATACTTTCTTTTGGTACTCCTAGATCTTTTGAGATATCTGAAATGTTAATTTTGTTAATTTCGATTGATTTATCCTTATAAAAAGTGTCGTAGTCTATTTTTACACCATTTTGCCTGAAATATATAAGATTGAGATTTATCAGATATATAATGATAACGAATTTATCTATATCTTTGTAGTGATCATATGCTCTGACAAACCAATTACTAGTTAAAGTAAAATAAGAGGGTGCCAGTGCGGCAAAATTATCTTGAATTACTTTATTGATTACCTTCTCATCAATATGATCAGAAATACTTGGTATAGCGTTCATATTTTAAAAAAAAACCCAATATGAACAAAATTGAAAATAGAGTCAACCCATTTTGGACAACCCTAGTATGTAAAAATTAAACTAATAATGATTAAAATTAAATTTATAAACTAAATATGAGTACAGAAAGCTTAAATAGAACATCCGAGATTGTAGAGACCCCCTCTCAATATGTCGAAACTCCAAAAAGGGTTAACGTGGATGTTCTAAAGCAAAGACTTCTGGAAGAAAAGAAGAAGGAAAAAGTTAAACGAACAATAATTTTATCATCTGTTATCGTTTCTTTGGGTGCTCTAACGATGTTAACTTATTAAGGTTTCCAAATCTTTCTTTATTATATCCGGTATAGAAATTTCTTTTTTTGAGTTATTTTTATACCGGGCATATTTATTTTGTCCTGGATACATTATTTCCTTAACACCTTTTATCTTAGGAAGTTTTTTTATTGTTTTAATATTATCTTTAATTCGTTGGTTATAATTTTTTTGAAATAAATTTGCTTTAAAAGTAATAAATAAATGTCCAATATTTTGTGGACCTGAAAAATCATCAAATGGATCTTTAACTCTTCCTGCGTGATTTCCGCCAGTTAAAACTCCACTTAATATATCTACCATCCAAGCAAGTCCCGAGCCTCTAAAACCTGCAATTGGTAATTGAACTCCCGCTAAAGCTTTTTTCGCATTTGTAGTTGGTTTACCAAACTTATCTAAAGCAACTCCCGCAGGAATTGATTGATTGTTTCTTGCTGCTACTCTAATCTTTCCTCTATTAATCATTGAGATTGACGTATCTAAAATAAAAGGAATTTTAGAACCAGTAGGGGATCCAAAACAAATTGGATTTGTTCCAAACAAAGTTTTTAATGCACCATGTGGAGCAACTGCAGGTGGAGCATTTGTATAGATCATAGTAATTAAATTTTTCTTCACTGCTTGTTCTGCGTAATAACCAGATAAACCATAGTGACCACTATTTTTAACTGCTACCATTCCTATTCCTGTTTTTTGGGCATGTTTAATTGCAGTTTTAATTCCTAAATCAGCTGCAACAAAACCAATACTATTATTTGCATCAATGTGAGAAATTGAGGTAGAAATTTTTTTAATTTTAATTTTTGGTTTTGGATTAATTACTTTTTTAGAAATTCGATCACAGTACATCTTAAGTCTAGATAAACCATGTCCATAAGCACCAACTAATTCTGCATTAATTAATGCATTAGTAGAAATTAAAGCATGATCTTTACTTAGACCAAATTTTTGGAATATTTTAATGACTTGTTTTTTTAAAAGTGGGGTCTTCATTTCATCCCCTTAACATTTATCCTTTACCACGCCAAGGAATAGTTTTTTCAATTATTTTTCTCAAAGTAATATCAAATAAAAGACCCAATAGACCCATAATAAATATCGTTATCCAAATTACTTCGTATTGGAAGTACTTTTTTGCAACATTTTCAACAAAACCGATACCTGTTGTACCTGCTAAAAACTCTGCAGCAACAAGTGTTCCCCAGCACATACCAACAGCAACTCTTATTCCTGTAAGAATTTCAGGAAGTGAATTAGGAAAAATCACATATCTTAAAATTTGTTTTTTAGTAGCTCCTAAAGAATGTGCAGCGTGTATTTTTGAAAGTTGTGTTCCTGATGCACCAGCTCTTGCAGAAATAATCATAATTGAAAGTGAGACCATGAATAATAAAAATATTTTACCCGTATTATCTATTCCAAGAACTGAAATAATCAATGGCGCCCAAGCTAATGGTGGAACAGGCCTGTATAATTCGATTAAAGGATCAAAGAAACCTTTAGCAAATCGATTCAGACCCATAAACAATCCTAATGGCACCCCAATAAGAATTCCAAAAACTAAACCTAAAAATACCCTTAAGAATGAGTCCCATATGTGTCCATATGGAACAGGCACTTTAAATAATTTAAAGTCACCAGTAACAACTTTTAAAACGTTACTTTTAAAGTTTTCTTTAACAATTCCATCTTTTGAATGCACTGGATATTCACCAGGCAACATATCTGCGATCCAATCAGGTAAAATAAATCCAATCATTTTACTTACATCAACCATCTCAATCCATAAAAGAGGAATATTTTTGTATCCAACACTTGGTTTAGACATCAATACAAACTTATTAAATGTATCTGATGGTTTAGGTAACCATCTACCTGAACCTTGTTCAGAACATGTTGGTCCACTTGCTACAATTGTTCCTGCTGGAAATAGAAGAATATCAATTAATCTTAATCCGCCTTGCTCATTATTTTGCAATTCATCAAACTCTATTATTGCTGCTTGCATTTCATTTAATGCATTAGGAGGATAGATGCTTGCAAACTCTATTCTTCTTGCAATTTTAACAATATTTTTTGCATAGTCAGATGCTATTTCTTCACTATCATCTAATCCTTTTCTGTAAGCTTTAATATCGTCTTTAAGTTGTTTGATTGCGCTTTTGAACTGTGGGTTATGGTTTTTTAATTTAAAAAATTTGTCGTCAATTTTTTTTAGTTCTGCTGCGGCTGCATGAAATTTTAAACCTTTATTGGTTTGAGGTGCGGTAGGTATTTCAATGGTATTTTCAATTGTACCAGTTCCAGAGTCTATAGTTGTAATTCCCCAGCCACCTTGTTCATCAATAAGTTTCTGTCTTTCAGTTTTTTGTGTATCTGTCTCAAACGGATAATCTTTCTTTTGAAAATTGGAACTCAGAAGTTTTATTTCTTCTGTTATTTCCTTAAGTTTAATTTTGGTATCCATTTCCATTAGTTCTTCACTTGTTAAAAATGGAATTAATTTAGAGGTTCTATCTATGTAACTTACAAGGATTGTTTTTTGTTGATCATTTAGATCAGGAGAGGCTTTTATTTCATTTGCAATTTTTACAAGATTTTTGTTTTCAATTTTAATAATGGATGTGCTTTTAAATTCTCTTTCTTCAATAGGGAATTGGTATTTTAAACCCAGTAGTGACTCATTTATTTTAGCAACCTGACATAATTCGTTCGCTGATTTTGGATAAAATCCTTTTGCGATATCCCATGAATAATAAAGCCATAGCATTAGAATTGCACTGCTACCAACGATTATCCAGTGCGTTCCTCCTTTAGCTCTTTCCGGATTACCAAAGACTGCATCAACTTTTTCAGTTCTAATTAATCTTCTTCCATAAAGAATACATCCAATTACAGCTACAAATATTAAGATGGTTACAAATTGGGTTAACATTTAATTTTCTTTCCCCATAATTTCTTCTTCCATATTCCAAATCATTGATAAGATTTCTTCTCTGGTAGAAGAAAATTCTTTATTTTTTTTAATTTCTCTTAAGTCTTGTGTAAGACCCATTTCTGCAAATGGAAGATTATACTCTTTATGTATCCTGCCTGGTCTTGGTGCCATTACATATAATCTTTCTCCAAGTAACAATGCTTCTTCAACTGAGTGTGTAATTAAGATGATTGTTTTTCCTGTCTCTTTCCAAATTTTTAAAACTAATGATTGCATTTTTTCTCTAGTTAATGCATCTAAGGCCCCCAATGGTTCGTCCATTAAAATTAAATCAGGATCGTTTATTAAACATCTTGCAAGAGCAACTCTTTGCTGCATACCACCTGATAATTGATAAGTAGGAGTGTTACCAAAACCTTTAAGACCAACTATTTCTAACCATTCATCAACTTTCTTAGCTGTAAATTCAGGATCTTCTTTTTTCATCCTAAGTCCAAAATTTACATTCTCAGCAACTGTTAACCATTCAAATAAAGCACCTTGTTGAAAAACCATTCCTCTTTCAACACCTGGTCCATCAATTTCGTTATTGTTAAGCGTTATTTTTCCTGATGTAGGTCTTAAAAATCCAGCGGTAATATTTAGTAAAGTTGTTTTTCCACAACCTGAAGGACCAAGCACTGTAAGTAATTCACCTTTTTTTAAAGTAAAACTTACATCTTTTAGTGCATGAACAGTTTCTCCTTTGGGAGTTTTAAAAACCATGTTTAGATTTTGAGAAATCAGATCACTCATAATTGTCTTATATTAGAAATTTTAAAAAAAAATAGGCACCAATTTTAGTAATTGGTGCCTATCTTAAAAAATTTAAACCTTTAAAATTATAAAGGTAAGAAACTAGTATCTACGTTTCCACCTGGAGTTCCCATTCCTTCAAGGAACTTGTGTAAATTTCCACTTTCCATAGATGTTTTAGTTTCTTCTGGAGTTAAGAATTTAAATCCACTTAAAGTATCTTTCATATCTGCAACTTTCATTTCAGACGCTTTAGACATTGCATTCATATCACTTTTTCCTGCAGCATATCTAGCATTTGCTTCATGAGTTACTTCAATAAAAGTTCTAAGCATTCCTGGATTTTCTTTCATAAACTTGTCAGTTACAGAAGTAATATCGATACCTAAAATTCCAGCATCTCTAGCTTCTTGAACTGTTAAAAGTCTTGATCCAACTGCAGTTGCTGCTTTGATAGAATTACCACCAAATAAACATGCCATTACAACATCACCACTTACTAACGCAGCAGCACCTTCTTCAGGGTCCATTTGAATAATGTCCATTTTACTTCTGTCAGCACCAACAACTTTCATACTTTCATCAAAAACGTATTCAGCCATTGTTCCTAGTGGAACTGCAACTTTTTTACCCTCTAATTCAGTAGCGTTTGCTTTTGTAATTCCAGAAGCGTTAGATGTAACACAAGTAGTTCCACCCATTCCGTATTCCATAGCAATATCAACTAACTTGATAGGTGCATTAGATTTTACAGCATTGATAAAAGGTACTAATCCTTGTGAGTAAGAAATATCGATATCTCCTGCTAACATTGCATCAGTCATTGCTCCACCATTAGTGAAATTTGTCCATTTTACTGGAACACCAAGAGCTTTAGCAAAATTCTTTTTCTGCATGTCTTCTAAATTTGGGCTTGGCCATTCTAGAAAGTATGCAACTCTAACTTCATTTGCAGCTGAATTAGCAACCGAAATTGATAGGTTAAGTGCAAAAATAGATCCTAGAATAAAACTTAGTATTTTTTTCATTTATTCCCCTATGTTTAATTAATTAAATTCTGGATATTTAAATTCAAATTGTCACCGAAGTAAAACAAAAAAGAAAGTTTATACAATCATTGGTTGTGTCAATAATGTGGTAGTTAATCCATTTATTTTAGTCTAAAGAGGCCTTAAGATTAAAATTAAAATATTTTTAGAAAGAAATTTTTATGAGCACACAAAACAAAACAGCAATTCCAAATTCTTTAAATGAGCACTGGATGCCATTTACATCTAATAAAGACTTTAAAGAGAACCCAAGATTAATTGTTGAAGCTAAGGGTGTGTATTTAAAAAACCATCAAGGTCAAACCCAAATTGATGCAAGCTCTGGATTATTTTGCAATCCCTTAGGGCATGGTAGAGAAGAAATTATTGAAGCAATAACAAATCAATTAAAAACTTTAGATTATTGTCAACCTTTCCAACAAGGTTTTGGTGGATCATTTGAATTAGCGACTAGAATTTCAAAACACACTCCAGGTAACTTGAATAGAATGTTTTATACTATTTGTGGTTCAACTGCTGTTGAAACTGCAATTAAAATTGCTATCGCTTATCATAGAGCAAGAGGAGATAGTCAAAGATTTAGATTTGTTGGTAGGGAAAGAGGCTACCATGGAATGAATATTGGTGCAACTTCTGTTGGAGGTATGGTTAATAACGTAAAAACTTTTGCGAGCGTTTTAATGCCAGGTGTTGTTCATATGAGACATACACATTTGCCAGAACATAAGTTTGTAAGTGGTCAACCAGAAACAGGTGTTGAATTAGCAGAAGATTTAGAAAGAATTTGTATGAACTTTGGTGCTGAAAATATAGCAGCTTGCATTGTTGAACCTATTGCAGGATCAACAGGTACATTAGTTCCACCAAAAGGATATCTACAAAGATTAAGAGAAATTTGTGACAAACACGGAATACTTTTAATTTTTGATGAAGTAATCACAGGATGGGGAAGAACAGGATCTCCATTTGCATCACAAGAATATGGAGTAACTCCAGACATGATGACAATGGCAAAAGCTACTACAAACGGAATTAGTCCAATGGGCGTTGTTGCATGTAAAGAAGATATTTATGATGCTATTGCAGAAAATGCTCCTAAAGGAACTATAGAACTATTTCATGGTTATACTTATTCTGGAATTCCAATTTCTGTAGCTGCGGGTTTAGCTGTACAGGATATTATTGAAAAGGATGATATCTTTAATAGAGCTAAAAATTTAGCACCTTATTTCCAAGAAGGTTTAATGTCTCTAAAAGATATTGATGTTGTTGATAACATCAGAGGATATGGAATGATGGGTGGAATAGATATTGTAATGGATAAAAAACCAGGTGCTGCTGGATTTACTTGTTTTAAACATTGTTATGAAGCTGGAGTAAATTTTAAAGCTACAGGTGATTGTTTAATTATTGCTCCAATGTTTATTTGTGAAAAAAAACATATTGATGAGATTATTGAAAAACTTCGAACTGGAATAACAAATTACGCAAAAAGTAAAAAGAATTAATTTTCGTTTATGAAAATTGGAGTTCCTAAAGAAATAAAACCACAAGAAAATAGAATTGGTTTAACACCTGATAGTGTTAGAACTTTAGTTTCAGAGGGTCACGAAGTGTTGGTAGAAAACAATGGTGGATTTGAGGCTGGTTTTGAAAATGATCAATATATAAAAGCTGGAGCTAAAATTGCTGATACTGCAGCTGATATTTTTAATGACGCAGAAATAATTGTTAAAGTAAAAGAACCTCAAAAAGTAGAAGTTGATATGATTAGAGAAAATCAAATCGTTTATACTTATCTCCATTTAGCTGCAGCAAAAGAATTAACTGAGGGATTAATAAAATCTAAAAGTATTAATATAGCTTACGAAACAGTTACTGATGATAATGGAAGACTACCATTACTTGCTCCAATGAGTGCTGTTGCTGGCAGAATGTCGGTACAAGCAGGTGCTCATTGTTTGGAGAAAAATCAAAGTGGTAGAGGTTTACTTTTAGGTGGTGCACCAGGTGTAACAGGAGGAACTGTAGTTATATTAGGTGGAGGAGTTGTTGGAGAAAATGCTGCAGTGATTGCAACTGGTATGCAAGCTAAAGTTCATATTGTAGATAAATCTGAGGCTAGATTAAAACAACTTGTTGAAATGTTTGGAGACAAAATTATTCCAGAACAAAGTGATAAAACAGATTTAGATAAATTAGTTGCTGAGGCAGATCTTTTAGTTGGTGGAGTATTAATTCCAGGTGCAGAAGCTCCAAAATTAATTACTAAAGACATGATTAAGACTATGAAAAGAGGATCTGTAATTGTTGACGTTGCTATAGATCAAGGAGGCTGTGTAGAAACTAGTAAACCTACAACACATGGTGATCCAACATATATTGTTGATGATGTAGTTCATTATTGTGTAGCAAATATGCCAGGAGGTGTACCCAGGACATCAACATTGGCATTAAATAATGCAACTTTACCTTTCTTAGTTAAGCTTGCAAATAAAGGTTATCAAAAAGCATTAAGTGAAGATAAAAACTTTTTAGCAGGGTTAAATGTTCATAAGGGTCAAGTAACTTATAAAGCAGTTGCTGATGTCTTTGGACATAATTTTGTACAACCTGGAGAAGCTATCAAACATTAGAAATGGAAAAAAACTATCCTTCAAGCGCAAAGGTAGTTGTAATTGGTGGTGGCGTTGCTGGCACTTCTTGTGCTTACCATTTAGCAAAGTTTGGTTGGAAAGATATAGTTTTATTAGAAAGAGATCAATTAACTTCGGGTACAACCTGGCATGCTGCTGGATTGATAGGACAACTAGGAGCAACTTCTACAATTACAAAATTAAGAAAATATTCATTAGATCTTTATAAAGAGCTAGAAAAGACAACAGGTTTATCAACTGGTCTTAAACAAAATGGTGCAATTACAGTTGCTTCTTCAAAAGAACGTATGCAGGAGTTGTTAAGGCAAGCTACAACTGCACAATTATCTAATGTTGAGGTAGAGGTTTTAAACCAACAAAGAATAAAAGAATTATATTCAGTTGTAAAAACCGAGGATCTAGTCGGTGGTGTTTATATGCCAAAGGATGGTCAGGCAGACCCTGTTGGAGTTACCAATGTATTGGCTAAAGCTGCTAAAATGTTAGGTGTTAAAATATTTGAGAAGTCACCAGTAAAAAAAATTTTAGTAAAAAATAAAAGAATATGTGGCGTTGAAACTATCCAAGGAAAAATTGATTGTGAATATGTAGTTTTAGCGACAGGAATGTGGTCTCGACAAATTGGAGAAGATATTGGTGTTAGTGTTCCGTTATATCCAAATGAGCATTTCTATGTGATTACAGAGCCAATGAAAGATCTACCTAAAGATTTACCTGTCTTAAGGGATTACAATGCTTGTCTTTATTTAAAAGAAGATGCTGGAAAAATGTTAGTTGGTATTTTTGAGCCAAATGCAAAACCTGCTTTTAAAGATAGTGGAAGAGTTCCTGATGATTTTTCATTTGGAGAATTTCCTGACGATTTTGATCATTTCGAGCCTTACCTTGAAAAATCTTTTCATAGGTTACCAATGTTGGAAAACGCAGGTATAAGAAAATTTTTTTCAGGACCCGAGTCGTTTACACCTGATACTCAATATTTACTTGGAGAAACACCAGAAGTTAAAAATCTTTATACATGTTGTGGTTTTAATAGCATTGGAATAGCAAGTTCGGGTGGAGCAGGACGAGTAACTGCAGAATGGATGATTAATGGTCATATAAACGAAGATTTATTTTCGCTAGATATAAAAAGATTTCAAAAGTTTCATTCATCTAAAAAATTTATCATGGATAGGGTTACTGAAACCTTAGGAGATCTTTATGGGATGCATTGGCCTTATAAACAACACGAAACTTCAAGAAATAAAAAATTACTACCTTATCATAATGAGTTAAAAAAAGCTGGTGCATGTTTTGGAGTTGCTGGAGGTTTTGAAAGACCTATGTGGTATTCCTTAAATGGAGAAAAATCAGAATATGAATATAGTTTTAACTATCAAAATTGGTATCCATCAGCAAAACATGAAACAATAAATGCTAGAAAAAATGTTGGACTTTTTGATTTTTCAACTTTTTCTAAATTTGATTTAAAAGGTGAGAAAGTTCATAGCGATTTACAAAAAATTTGTACAGCTAACATTAAAAATGAAATTGGCAAATCTACCTATACTCACATGCTAAATGAAGGCGGTGGTATCGAAGCAGACCTAACGGTTCTTTGTATTAATAAAAATCATTTTAGAATAGTTAGTTCGGCGGCAACTAGAGAAAGAGATAAATTTCATATTTTAAAATATTTATCTGAAGATATTAAATTTATTGATGTTACAGAAGAGATTTGCTGTCTTGGTTTATTTGGTCCTAAAAGTAGAGAAATGATTCAAAAAATTAGTGATGAAGATTATTCACCAGAAAATTTTCAATTTGGATCAGGAAAAAATGTTTTGATTGAGAATATAAAAGTTTGGGCGCAAAGAATATCTTATGTGGGTGAACTTGGTTTTGAACTATATGTAAATGAAAATGATGCATTGGATTTATATAAAATTTTAACTAATGAAGGCAAAAATTTTGGCTTATCTCATTGCGGTATGCATGCAATGGATATAATGAGAATGGAAAGTGGTTTTTTACATTGGGGCCATGATATTTCACCAGAAGAAAATCAATATCAAGCAGGTTTAAATTTTACTATTAGTTATAAAAAAAATGTTAATTTTATAGGTAAAGACGCATTGTTAAAAATTAAAGACAAACCTTTAAATAAAACAATGATGATGTTTACTCTAAAGGATAGCAAACCTGGAGCACCTTTATTGTTACATGAAGAGCCCATTTATTTAGATGATAAAATAATTGGAAGAACAACTTCAGGAAATTATTCATTCTGCTTTGATAAAAATTTATCATTTGGCTATGTTAATTCAGGAAATACAGTAGAAACACTTAGAGATAAAAATTTGTTCATAGAGGTTGAGAAGATCAAATATCCAATCAAAATTCTTTCAAAACCACTAAATACAAAAGATTTTAGAAAAATTTAGTTAATTTTAATTTTATTGTATTTAAGTTAATTAGCTGGTTAAATAAACTGTGAATAAAAACAATCAGGACACATCATTATTTAAAACTGATATTGCTAGAAATAAAGATTTTGAAGTAGATAAGATTAAAACTACTAATGTAAATATTTTACTAAACAGAGTTAGATTAGACCAAAAAAGAACTCTAAAAAAAAGAATTGTTTTTTCAATTATTTTAGCTTGTTTAGTTAGCTCATTAGCTATTTATTTTATTATTTAGTTTAGAATTTGATTTAAAAAAGTTTATTGAAACAATAAAGATTTATATTATAAACCATTTATCGATTAAGGCGGGGTAGCTCAGTTGGTTAGAGCGCGGGACTCATAAGCCCGAGGTCAGTGGTTCGATCCCACTTCCCGCTACCAAAAATTATGAAAGATATTTATATAACTTGGGAAGATTATCATAAAAAGATAGAGCAATTAGCTAAAAAAATTCATGATG
Source organism: uncultured Pelagibacteraceae bacterium (assembly GCA_902624015.1). GTDB lineage: Bacteria > Pseudomonadota > Alphaproteobacteria > Pelagibacterales > Pelagibacteraceae > Pelagibacter. The sequence goes on along the minus strand of CACNVV010000001.1, from coordinate 70,883 downwards.
ATAATTTAAAATTTAATCAAATAATTTGTATTGCAAAAGGTGGATTAAGGGTTGGAGATATTTTTAGCAGACTTTTTAATGTGCCTCTAGCCATCTTATCTGTTGAGTCTTACCATGGTGATAGTGACGATATAAAAAATCAACAAGGACAGTTTACTTTTTCAAGAGATTTAGCGAAAACTACTCCAAATTTGGGCTCACATGTTTTGTTAGTTGATGATTTAGCTGATTCTGGAAAAACTTTAATAAAAAGTATTAAATGGTTAGAACATTTTTATGGTTTTTATTTTGATGAAAAAATTAAAACTGCAGTTTTATGGCATAAATCAACTTCAAAATTTAAACCTGATTATTCTGTAGATTACCTAAAAGACTCGCCTTGGATACATATGCCTTTTGAGAAATATGAAACTACAAATATTAAAGATTTTAAGTTTGAAAAATAAATTATTTAATTAAACTATCATTAAACTGATTGGATACTCTAACGAAAGTTGTGCATTTACTTAATTGTTTTAGTGAAGGAGCACCAACGTAAGTACAGCTACTTCTTACACCACCAAGAATATTTAAAATAGTATCGTTAATTTTGCCTCTATATTTTACTCTTACTTTTCTTCCTTCACTACTTCGATAATCTGATAGACCACCATAGTGTTTTTTATTTGCAACTTCAGAACTAGAACCATAAAACTCTATATATTTTTCTCCATTAACTTTAACAATTTTACCATTTCCCTCATCATGTCCAGCTAACATGCCGCCAAGCATTACAAAATCTGCACCACCTCCAAAACCTTTAGCAACATCACCAGGACAAGTGCATCCACCATCTGCAATTACATGCGCTCCAAGTCCATGCGCTGCATCAGCACATTCGATTACTGCACTTAATTGAGGGTAGCCAACTCCAGTTTGAATTCTTGTTGTACAAACACTTCCAGGTCCAATACCAACTTTAATAATATCAGCTCCACTTAAAACTAATTCTTGTGTCATATCCGCTGTTACAACATTACCTGCAATTATTGTTTTAGTTGGGTATTTATCCCTTACTGATTTTATGAAATTAGTAAAATGCTCTGTATATCCGTTAGCAACATCAATACAAATAAATTTAAAAAAACTAAATTCTTTTAATACTTTATCCAAATTTTGAAAATCTTCTTTTTTTATACCAACACTGAGTGCGATATTAGGATAGATTTTTTTAATATTTTTATTTTGTTTAATTTTTTTAACATCATGTTGTTTTGTTAAAGATGTAATCATTCCATACTCGTTTAATTTTTCAGCAACGCTTAGCTCTCCAACCCCGTCCATATTTGCTGCCATTATTGGAATACCTGACCATTCATTCTTGCTGTATTTAAATCTGTAGGTTCTTAGTAGGTTAACGTCTTTACGACTTTTTAATGTACTTCTTTTAGGTCTAAACAGTACATCTGAATAATCTAACTTTAGTTCTTCTTCAATTCTCATTGAAGATTAAGTTATAATCATAATAATTTATTTCAAACATTATATAGCCTGTGGATAAGTTTTTTACTTTCTAATGTCCTGGAAATTCAATTAAATTCTCAACTTTGTAATTGCTTTTTACTAAATTAGCTGATCCACCTAGATCAAATAGGTTTATTACAAATACAAATGCCGCAACTTTACCTTTAGAAACTTCAACCAATTTTGCTGCTGCTTCAGCAGTACCCCCGGTTGCAATTAAATCATCTATGATTAAAACTTCATCTTTTTCATTAATTGAGTCCTTATGAACTTCAATTGTAGCAGTTCCATATTCAAGCTCAAAATCTACTGAATGAACATCAGCTGGTAATTTATTTTTTTTTCTTAACATAATAAATGGTTTTTTAAGTACAAATGAAACTGCAGAAGCAAATACAAATCCTCTGGACTCTATAGCCGCAATTTTAGTGAACTTAAATTTTTTTGATCTTTCAACAATCTGATTAATTGTTTCAGCAAATGCATTTTCGTCTTTAATTAAAGTAGTAATGTCCCTGAATAAAATACCTTTTTTTGGATAATCTGGTATAGATCTAATATAATTTTTTAAATTCATAATTGTTAAATATAAAAGTATAAATAAATAAATTTTTAATTATGACAACAAATAAATTAGCAATAATTGGTGGTAGTGGTCTTTATGATGTAGAGGAATTCAAAGAAAGAGAGTTACTTGATTTACAAACACCTTGGGGCAAACCTTCTGATCAGATTTTAAAAACTAAATATAATAGTAAGGAAGTTTATTTTTTACCAAGACATGGACGGGGACATTTTGTTTCTCCCTCAAATATAAATTTTAGAGCAAATATAGATGCACTTAAGCAGTTAGGTGTAACAGATATTGTTTCTGTATCTGCTGTTGGTTCTCTAAAAGAAAATTTACCTCCTGGAAAATTTGTGATTGTTGATCAATTTATTGATAGAACATTTGCTAGAGTAAAAACTTTTTTTGATGATGAGATTGTTGCTCATGTGTCAATGGCTCATCCAACCTCTAATGGACTAATGAATGCATGTGAGGAAGCAATTAAAAAATCAAATATAGACTATCAAAGAAATGGAACTTATGTTGTTATGGAAGGACCACAATTTTCTACTTTAGCAGAATCTAATTTATATAGATCTTGGAAAGCAGATGTAATTGGAATGACTAATATGCCAGAAGCAAAATTAGCAAGAGAAGCTGAAATTAGATACGCTTCAGTTTCAATGATAACTGATTATGATTGTTGGCATCCAGATCATGAAAACGTTGACGTTCAGCAAGTTATCAAAGTTCTTTTAGGAAATGCTGCGAAAGCAAAAAATATGATTAAAAATTTAATTGATAATTTTGAAAATCATATTGATCCAAAAGATCCTACAAATAATTGTTTGGATGTAGCTATAATTACAGCCCCAGAAAAAAGAACACAAAAAACAAAAGATAAACTTAAAACAGTAGCAGGTAGGATACTTTTAAAAAAATGAGAAAAATATTATTAATTTTTACTTTTATATTATTTTCAACTCTAGCTTATGCAGGACCTAACGATAAGATTAGTGAAAGCGGATTCATTAATAAAGAGGTTAGATTGATTAAAAATTTTGAAATTAAGGATCCTAAAAATAAAATTATTTTAATTTATAATCATGGACAAGACGAAAATGATATCGCAATAAATTGTACATGGGTATCAATGTTAAGAAATCATGCATCTTTGATAGACCAAGAGGTTAATGGAAAAAAAATAATGGTTTATAATTTATGCTCAACTCATCTTAGAGGAGATATGTCTAAAAACATGTCTAAAAAAAAGGATTGGTGGTGGTTAAAGCCTGTACCAAAAATTTATGAAGGTAAGCATATATTGGATAAAAGAGTAGAATTAAATTTAGAATTAATTGAAAAATTTGTAGATGCGGGAGTACCAAGAAAACAAGTTTTTGTTACTGGACATTCTTGTGGCGGTTTAACCACTTTATTGTTTATGTCTAGGTACCCAGATAAGGCAGGTGGAGGCATATCTTATATGCAAGCATGTTTTGGAAAATTATCTTCTAAATATAAAGTAAAAAAAAATGGTGTAGAAAAAGCAATGGCTAAATTTAGAAAAAAATATCAAGGACCTCATGATTTACGACAAAAGATGAATGACGAAATTAAAAATAATTTAAAAGTTCCTATATTAGCCTTTACACATCCAAAAGATAAATATGAAGGATTATTATCTGATTGGTTAGAGGAAATTCCTGGGATGAAAAGAATAGTAATTTCAGAAAATTATAAAATTAATGGAAAGAGCTGTAAGAGAAAAGGAGATGACTGGGAGGAACCAGTAAAAAAAGGTCATGATATGGATGTTGGACTTTGTTTTCAGTATTATAATCCAACAATATTAGATTATATAGCCTCACGAATAAATGAAAATTAAATTAATATTAATTTTATTAATTTTTTTAAACAATTTTTCTTTTGCTCAAACTAAATCCGAAAAACGTTTTGAAAGAGATTTAAAGAAAATTTCAAAATTAAATTCTTTTGTAGATAACAAAGGTAATCCTTATGAATTAGACGAAAATATTAACAAAGATAAAACTATTATTTTAATTTATACCCATGGTCAGTGGGGTGGAGATCGAAAATTAAATGGTTGCAATAGACCATGGAGCAAAATACCGCCTGCAATATATCAATTAGATGGAATTCAAATAAAAGATTTAACTATAAAAACATATCAATTGTGTTCTGGTGTAAAAGGCTGGACTCAAAATGAGGAAGATAAATTTTGGGAAATCTACAACAAAAATAATCAGGATGTAAATAGCGTATTAAATTTAAAAGATAAAAATGGAATTCTTTTAATTGACAAATATAAAGACAATCAAAAAAGTAAAGTAATGAAGTTAAAAATTGATGATTTTAAAAAAAAAGGTTTCAATAATATTTTATTATCTGGACATTCAGCAGGTGCGAAAAGTTCTTTTGTATTAAAATCAAATTATCCTGAACTTATAAATGGAGTAATTTCTCTTCATTTAGGTTTTGCAGGCAAATTTGCAAAAGCAAAAAATCCAGATCAAGGTTGGATAAATTGGAGAAATTATAAAAAATCTCTTATTAATTGGTCTCAGATAGGTGACGTTATATTATTTACTCATGATAAAGATTGGGCTGATACTAGAAAAACTTTAAGTTTTATGAAAAAATTTAAAAATATAAAATTTTTTGATTTAAGTGATACACATTGTAAAAATAAAAAATTATTAGGTGACTATCATGGAATAGCTTTAACAAAATGTTTTGCAGACGAGGATCCTAGAAGCAAAGAGATAATTAAATATTTAAATAAAATTTATTAATATGAGAATAGAGGGAAAAGAATATCGAACAATTTGGTATGAGGAAAATGTTGTTAAGATAATTGATCAAACTAAACTTCCACATCGTTTCATCATCAAAGAACTTAAAACAGTAAAAGATGCTATTAATGCTATTAAAGTAATGGAAGTCAGGGGTGCTCCATTAATTGGTGGAACAGCTGCTTATGGAATGGCTTTAGCAGTTAAAGAAAACAATAGTCCTGAATTTATTAAGAAAAGTTCAGAAGAACTAATTCAATCTAGACCTACTGCTATTAATTTAAAATGGGCTGTTGATCGTATGATGAAAAAATTATCAGGAATTAATAGTGATCAAATATTAAGTATTGCCCTGAATGAAGCAAAAGAAATATGCGATGAAGATGAAAAGTTTTGCGAAAAAATTGGTATTAATGGATTGAAAATAATTGAAGAAATTTATAATAAAAAGAAAGATACTGTAAATATATTAACACATTGTAATGCTGGTTGGTTAGCAACAATCAATTGGGGTACAGCTACATCACCAATTTACCATGCTCATAAAAAAGGTATACCAGTGCATGTATGGGTAGATGAAACAAGACCAAGAAATCAAGGTGCAAACTTAACTTCATACGAATTAAACGAAGAGGAAATTCCCAATACTATTATCGCTGATAATACAGGGGGTATTTTAATGCAAAGGGGTGAAGTTGACATGTGTATTGTAGGCACTGATAGGACTTTATCTAATGGAGATGTTTGTAATAAAATTGGAACTTACCTTAAAGCATTAGCTGCTTATGATAACAATGTTCCCTTTTATGTGGCCCTTCCAAGCTCAACAATTGATTGGGATATTAAAGATGCAAAAGATATTCCAATAGAAGAGAGAAGCTCTGAGGAATTATCTCATATAGAAGGAATTGATGAAAATAATAAAATTAAAAAAGTTTTGATATATCCGAATAAAAGTAAAGCAATGAACTTAGCGTTTGATGTTACACCTGCAAAATATGTTACAGGTTTGATTACAGAAAAAGGGATTTCCGAAGCTTCTTCTGATGGATTAAAAAAGTTATTTAATTAAATTATCTAAGGGAAGCAGCTATATTTCCACCATCAACAGTTAGTACTGCTCCAGTTGTTTTTTTCGATACTGCTAAATGAAAAAAGGCTTTTGCAACATCTTCTGCTTTTACCTCGTTTAAAAGCAAGTTTCCTCTCATATATTCATCCGTCGAAACTTCTCTTGCCTTAGCTCGAGATTTAATCATTCCATCATTTAAAAGACCACTTCTAATTCTATCAGCATTAACTCCATTTGATCTAATGCCAAGTGATCCATAATCAACCGCATATTGTTTGCATAAACTTAATAAAGCTGTTTTTGGAAGACCGTAAGGTCCAAAGTTTTTTCCAGGATTTACTGATTGTTTTGAAATATTAAACAATAAACATCCTTGAATATTTTGTTTTTTCATTATTTTAATTGTTTCTGAAGCACAATTTTGATGAGAGAAAAAATTATCTTCAAAGCTTTTTCTTAAAACATTATCTTCTACTTCAGCAATTGATCCACCAACTGCTGTTCCAGCATTTGATATTAAAATATCGATGCCACCATATTGTTCGCAAATTTTTTTAAAAGCATTTTTTACACTTTTTTTGTTTCTTACATCACAGTGCAAACATAGATCTTTAATTTTACTTTGCATTTCTTTTACTTTATTAGAATCGTAATCAAGTAATACAATTTCTGCTCCATAACTTTTAAATAGTTTATAAGTAGCAGAACCAATTGCACCAAATCCACCAGTTATTACAACAACATTTCCTTGAAGAATTTTTTTAGTTTTTTTAATTTTAGCTTGTTCTAGCGACCAATATTCAACATCAAATAAATCTTTTTCAGGTATAAACTTGTATTTTGTTGTTTCTTCAACTGATGAAATTACTCTAGCATTTGTTTCAGTTAGATCTCCAGCTATTTTTGAAGCACTTAAACTATCACCCACACTAAATAAACCAACGTTTTGTACCAAGATTACCCTAGGAGATGTATCTAACATTGTTTTTTTATCTTTAACCTTTTTCTTATTCGTATTGAAATACTTCACATATTTTTTTTTATAGTCTTTAAAACTTTTCTCTGCTATTTTTTTGAAATCTTCAATACTTGAATTTTGCTTTGGTGTAATTACCAATGGAAAGGGCTTGACCCTAATAACGTGATCAGGAGTAGCAGTTCCAATACTAGAATATCTTTTAACTTCTTTACCATTTATAAAATAATCTAAAGTTTTATTTGATCTAAAATTTAGTATAAATTTTTCATCTTTTTTTTCGCTTAACAAACCCCTCAGAATTGGTGCAATTTCATATGGTTTAAACTTTGTATTATAATTTTTAATTTGTTTTATTTTTTTTCGTTTTAATTTTCTAATAGTTTTTTCTGCTATAGAAACATATTTAATCATTAAGTCATAAGATCTTTTAGCGTCATTATCAAAAGTAAATATTCCATGGTTTAAAAGTATTAAGCAGTTAATATTTGGGTTTTTCTTGTAAACCTCATTAATTTTTTGAGCCAAACCAAATCCAGGCATTACGTAAGGCACAATACTAACCTTGGGCCCAAAAATTTTTTTACAGAGATCCTTACCATTTGGCCTATTTGTTACATCCATAATTGCATCAGAATGGGTGTGATCAACAAATTTGAAAGGTAAAAAGGCATGTAGAAAAGTTTCTACAGATGGGTTAGGGGATTTAATATCAATTAAGTTTCTTTTTTGATATGCAACCATATCTTCATCGCTTAAATATTTTTTATTTTTAAGAGCTAAAAGTGGACTTAATTTTACTGCTGGTAAACCTGCTGGCTCTATTTCAGCCATGTCCCAACCACTTCCTTTAACACAGAGTACCTCGTAATTTTTACCATCAATATCTTTAATTGATGTTTTTACAGAAGTATTTCCACCTCCATGTAGAACAAGTTCACTATTTCTTCCTAATAATCTGGTTGTATATACTCTCAAAGCCATATCTTTTGAATGACCAAGTTTTGTATACTTTTTAATGTATTTTTTTGCTTCTAAATTTGACCAATTGTTTTTCACAGTTACAACCTCAGCGAAGTATTATAATAGTTTTTTGTTTGAAAGAAGCAAAAAATTTGATTAGTAAGGTTTCATCAAGCTTATTATGACAAAAGTTGGCGAACACATTACCCTAGATATTATTGGAACTACAAAAGAATATGAGCCTGTTGTATTTGAAAAGGTGATTCATGATATTGCAAAAGCTGCTAAAGTGACAATTCTTAATATTTCAAAATATAAATTTGAACCACAAGGTTTTACAATTTTAGCTTTATTGGCTGAAAGTCACATTAGCTTTCATACATTTCCAGAAAAGGGTATTATTAGTTTTGATTTTTTTACTTGTGGAAAGGTAAGCCCTTCCGTTGCAATAGATATTATTAAAAAAGAATTCGAACATAAAAGAATAGTAAAAAAAGAGTTTAACAGAGATACAAAATCTCTTTATCATGACATTTATAGCTCACCAGGTTTACAAAAATCATACGTAGTAAACGATGTTTTAGAAGATTTTAAATCTAAAGTAGGTCAACATATTGAAATACTAGATTTAGAGCAGTTTGGAAAATCATTATTTATAGATGGAGAAATTCAAGTTGCTTCAACAGATGAACATTTATACAGCTCAACTTTTGTTGGTTCTGGTTTAGATTTAAATAAAAACAATGAAAGGGCTGCTATTATTGGGGGAGGTGACGGTGGTGTAGCAAGAGAATGTATTTCTAAAAAATTTAATTTTATCGATTGGTACGAACTAGATCCTGAAGTTGTAGAAGTTTGTAATAAACATCTTGGAGATATTGGAAAAAAAGCAACTGAAAAAAATTCTGTAAAATGTGTTTGGGGTGATGCTTTCGAAAGTATTAAATCAGTAGGTGATGACACTTATGATCATATTTTTGTTGATCTTAATGATGATCAATTTTGTATAGATTTAGCTGCTAAAAATATGGACTCTTTAGTAAGAATATTAAAACCAAAAGGTGTTATAACTGCTCAAGTAGGTAGTCAGGACAAAAAACCACAGCAGGTTGAAAATTGGTTAAATGTTTTCAACCAAAATTTTGGGAATGCAAAATTAGCAAGAGTTTACATACCAAGTTTTGATTGCTCTTGGAATTTTTCTTCATCAATTAATCATTAATTTTTCTTTTTTCTTATTTAAATTTGTGAAATAATTCTCTTTAATCAAAGGAGAAAATAATGAATATATTTAAAAAAACTATTTTAACAGTTCTTACTTCTTTATTTATCATTGGAAATGTTTCTGCTGAAAAAATAAAAATTGGAACTGAAGGCGCTTACCCTCCATGGAATTCAAAGGATGCATCGGGTAATCTTATTGGTTTTGAGGTAGAGCTTGCTCAAGAACTTTGCACAATTATGAAGTATGAGTGCACAATTGTTGAACAAGACTGGGACGGTATGATCCCAGCTCTAGTAATGAGAAAGTTTGATGCAATAATGGCTGGAATGTCTATTACGGCTGAAAGACAAAAAACAATTACTTTTTCCCAAGGTTATGCTGATGAAGTAGCGTCTCTTGCGGTAATGAAAGGTTCAAGCTTAGAGGGTATGGATACACCTGAAGGTATTAATTTATCATTAGGTGGATCTGATGTTAAAAAAGCTCTTAAAACATTAACAGGAGCACTTGCTGGTAAAACTGTATGTACTCAAACAGGAACAATTCACCAAAATTTTTTAGAGTCAGGTGACGTAGGAAGTGTAAATGTTAGAACTTATAAAACTCAAGACGAAGTTAACCTTGATCTAACATCTGGAAGATGTGATGTTGCTTTAGCTGCAGCAGTAGCATTTACAGATTATGCAGACAAATCAGGTAAACCAGTTGTGTTAGTTGGACCAACTTTTTCAGGTGGTGCATTTGGTAATGGTGTAGGTGTTGGTATCAGACAAGCTAGTGATAGTGCGATTGGAAAAAGAGATGCCAAAATCCTAAAAGACTTCAATAAAGCAATTAACAAAGCTAGAAAACAAGGAATTATTAGCAAACTTGCTATTAAGCACTTTGGTTTCGACGCTTCTATGTAATTCATTTCAGATCTGGCGACTATAATATATAGTCGCCAATCTATATGGAACTTCTCGCATTTGGTAAAACAGGTTGGGGGGATGAGTTATTTTACGCAACCCTGATGACAGTTGCAGTATCAATTACAGCAATGTTAGTTGGTTTCTTTTTTGCATTAATTTTCACTCCTTTAAAGCTTTCAAAATATAAAACTTTAAATTTAGTTGGTAATTTTTACACTACAGTTATTCGTGGAGTGCCTGAACTATTAGTAATCTATCTTTTCTTTTTTGGTGGCAGTGGAGCCATCATGTATGTAGCTTCAATTTTTGGTTATTACGAATACATAGAGATTAACGCATTTATTACTGGTTCAATGGCTATTGGTATTATTTCTGGAGCTTATTCAACTGAAGTATTTAGGGGTGCAATTCAATCAATAGATAAAGGTCAATTTGAAGCCGCAAAAGTTCTTGGAATAAATAAGTTTGGGCAATTTTATAAAATAATACTACCCCAGATGTTAAGATTGGCTATTCCAAACTTAAGCAATGTTTGGCAAATAACATTAAAAGACACATCACTGATTTCAGTAACAGGATTGGTTGAAATAATGAGACAATCTTATATCGCCGCAGGATCTACTAGAGATCCTTTGTTCTTCTATTCTTTTGCAGCAGTTTTATATTTGTTGCTTACCTATGTAAGCATGAAGCTAATTAACAAATTAGAATTAAAGTATAGCAGGGGGTATTAATGGATTTTGATTTAATGATAACTAGTTTTCCTAAACTTCTAGGAGCAACAGTTGTTACTTTAAAATTATTATCTGCATCTTTATTTTTTGGATTATTCCTAGGTCTTTTCTTTGCAATTTTAAGATTAAATAAAAATATATTTATTAATAAATTTGCTTATAGCTATTCATATATATTTAGAGGAACACCATTATTAGTTCAGATTTTCATAATTTATTTTGGGTTAGGACAAATCGAATATTTGAGAACAACATTTCTATGGGTAATTTTAAAAGAACCTTATTGGTGTGCAATAATAGCATTTACTTTAAATACTGGAGCATATACCTCTGAAATTTTAAGATCAGCATTTCAAACAATAAAACCAGGCATTATTGAAGCTGGAAAAAGTTTAGGAATATCAAATAAAATAATTTTTTATAAAATTCAAATTCCAATCGCTATTCGACAATCATTACCAGCATACGGTAATGAAATAATACTAATGATGAAAGGGACTTCTTTAGCAAGTACAGTAACTTTGATGGATTTAACTGGTGTTGCTAAATATATAATTTCAACAACTTTTAAACCAATCGAAGTATTTATTGTTGCTGGTGGAATTTATTTGTTCATGACTTTTATCATTCACAATGTAATTAAATATTTAGAGAAAAAGTACAGCTTTCAACAATAAAAATGTTTTTATTAGAGAAACAAATTAATGATTATCAAAGTAATGGTGTAATAATAATTAAAAATGTATTTAAAGATTGGATTGAGCCACTTAGAAAAGGATTTCAAAAAGTTTTAGATAGTCCAAGTAAGCATGGAAGAGAAAATGTAACTGATGATAATGGAAGTTTCTTTGAGGATTATTGTAATTGGGAAAGAATAGAAGAATTTAAGGATTGTTTATATAACTCACCTGGAGCTCAAATAGTTGCAGAAGCAACTAATTCTAAAACTACTCAAATTTTTCATGAACATATTTTTATAAAGGATCCAGGTACTCATAAAGAAACACCTTGGCATCAAGATATGCCTTATTATTGTGTTGATGGTAACGATACTGGAAGTTTTTGGATTCCATTAGATGAGGTTGATCAGAAAAATAATCTTAAATTAATTTTAGGTTCTCACAAATGGTCAAAGTTAATTAGACCTACAAAATGGTCAAATAACCAATCTTGGTATGATGATGATAGTGCTTTTATGAATTTACCACCTCAAAAAGAATTTGAAAAAAATATTTTAATTCCAGAATTAAGTTTAGGGGATGCTGTTTTGTTTAATTTTAAAACCGTACATGGTTCAACTGGAAATAATTCTTCTAAATCACGAAGAGCATTTTCGATGCGATTTATAGGAGATGATGTAAAATATATTGATAGAGGAGGGCCAACCTCACCTCCATTTGATGGGATAAATTTAAAAACAGGAGATTTGATGAGAGATGATTGGTTTCCTAAAGTTTTTAGTAGCTAGTATATTCTTTAATCTCTTTGATAATTGATCCAGTGTGATTATTCATTTCTAATTTAATTTTTGCCCGGTCATCATTTAAGAAATGAACATCTCTTGATAATTTTATAAATTTATCACCGAAGTCCTTATTTTTTTCACAATCTCTTTTGTCATCTTCTATAATCCATAACTTGGCATTAATTTTTTTTAAATCTTGGAATAATTTATTTAGTTTATCATCAGATTTAACATTTTTTTCTAATTGATCTTTAAGAATCGAATGTTCATTTGATATGAATTTTAGTTTTTCAGGGTCTTTAATTTTTTCTTTTTTAATTTCTAAGATTGAAATTTTGTCTAAAAGCTCACCAACCGATACTTCTACTATAATTTTATTCATTAAATTTTATACTATGTTAAATTGTTAAAAATATGTCTAATATTTTAATCATTAAACATGGATCTTTGGGTGATATAGCTCAGGCTTGTGGTGCAATTCAAGATATTTCTGAGAATCATAAAGGAGATGAAATTTATTTGCTAACAACTAAACCATATTTTGATTTATTTAAAAAAAATCCACATATTTCTGATGTTATTTTAGATAAGCGATTATCAAGACTAAACTTGATTTATTTATATTCATTAATGAAAAATATAAAAAAATATAATTTTTCTAAAGTTTACGATCTACAGAATTCAAATAGAACAGCTTTTTATAAAAAAATTTTATTTCCAAAAGCAACAAAAGATATTTGGTCTTCTACAGAAACCACATTGCCTGAGGGAACTACTAAAGAAGATTTTGATAAAGACTCTGTTCTATCTAGATTTGATTATCAATTAAAAAGTTCAGGCATAAATACAAGTCATACTTTGAAACCTGATTTTTCATGGAGCACAACAGACATATCTCAAATAAAAAATCACCATCAATTAGATAAATATATTCTTCTTTTTCCTTTTTGTTCGCCTCATTTAACTTCAAAGAAATGGCCTTATTATAATGATTTAATTGCTATGATTAATGAAAAGTCATATAACAAATTTAAAGTAGTTATTGCACCTGGACCGAGTGAAATTAAAGAAGCATCAAATATAAATGCACTTTGCGTTTTAGATAATGGTAAAGCCTTAGATGTTTCTCAGTTAGCATCATTAATAAAAGATAGTTCATTTGTAATTGCAAATGATACTGGACCAGCGCATATGACAGCACATTTAGGTTCAAAAGGAATCGCATTATTTGGATCTCATACAACTCCCTTTAAAGTAAGTATCGAAAGGGAAAATTTTAAAGCAATACAAGCTCCTGAATTATCTAAACTCTCAGCAGAAAAAGTTTTTGAAAGAGTTTCTGAAATTATTCCTTAATTTTTTCTAACACTCTTAAAAAAATAGGAACTGTGAAAAGTATAAAAAGTAATCTTATTATATGGTGAAAAGCAACAAAGTCTGGGTCTAAATCAAAAGCAATTGCTATAACTGCTACCTCATAAATTCCACCTGGGCTAAAAGATAATATTAAAGTTAAAATATTCGTATCAACAAAAAATGTAGCCATATAAGCGGCAATCAAACCTAATACTACCAAAATAGTAGTGGCTACAATACTATGAAGAGAATTATTGGCTATCTCTTTAACGGTTTTTTCTGCAAACCTACAGCCCACAGATGCGCCAAGAATTAGCAAACAAAAATTTACTGTTTCATCTGGTAATTTATATGAGGCTATATCTGTAATTTGTAACAAACCACTCGCAAATAATGTTCCAGATAGTAAAGCTGCAGGTATTCTAATTTTATCAAAAACAAATATAAAAAACAAAGAAGCAATAATAAGTAAAATTAAATTGAAATGATTTTGAGCTAAATAATTGAAGTCATCATTTAGCAAAACACTGTTGTCAGTATTATTAACTATAATAAATGGAATGACAGTTATTATGATGATTAATCTAATTAAGTGAGAAGTTGCAACTTGAGATAAATCTGTTTTTTCATTTTCTGCTAAAATCATTAAAGGACCCAGTGCACCAGGTGCTGCTGAAAATATTGAGGCTTTTTCTCCATAACTTGCAAATTTTTGGAGGTATTTAGCTACAACTAAAATACAAATTATTATGTAAATTAACATAATTAATGAAGTCCAAACCCAATCAAGCATTTGATTAAATAGATTTTGATCTATGTAATTTCCAATATGTAAACCTAAAATTATCAAGATAAAGCTTAATACAATTTTAGGCATAATGATTTTTAGACCTGATAAAGCAGCAATTGAGGTGATAATCATAGGTCCCAAAAACCAAGCCAGAGGAATATTAAAATAGTCAGCAATAATTGCGCTAGGAAAAGAAATTATTAAGACAGAAATAAATTTAATTGTTAATATCTGAGATAAATTTTCTTTAAAATTTTTGATTAATAAATTCATTTTCATTTATCTATCTGATTGACTCTAGTTTATATTAACTATTTAATACAAATAAAATAATAAACAATAAGAGAGGTATTATGAGTAATATTAAAAAATTATTTTCAGTACTATTCTCAGCAATCCTATTATTCTCAGCGACAACCACTAGTTCATTAGCAATTGATAAATTGCACTTTGTAATTGGTGGTGGTGCTGGAGGTGGTTGGGATGGAACTGCTAGAGGTACTGGAGAAGCTTTAACAAAAGCTGGAATGTTAAATAGTGCATCATTTGAAAATATGTCAGGTGGTGGTGGTGGTAAAGCTTTAGCTTACATGATCAATACTAAACCTGCTAATACAGTTTTAGTTCAATCAACACCATTAGTATTAAGATCAATTACTAGACACAAAGGTTATGTAAAAGGAAGTGGAACTTTATCTTATAAAGATGTTGTGCCAATCGCTGGTGTAATTGGTGACTACGGTGCTATCGCAGTTGCAAAAAGTTCATCTTTTAAAAATTTTAAAGATGTAGTTGATGCATATAAAAAAGATCCAAATTCAGTTAAAATGGCTGGAGGATCAGTAAGAGGAAGTATGGACCACTTAATTGGTGCTTTAGCTTTCCAAGCTGCAGGTGCAGATCCGAATGCTGTTCAATACATTCCTTATGATGCTGGTGGAAAAGCTTTGGCTGGACTTTTATCTGGAGAAACTCAAATCATTTCAACTGGTCTAGGTGAATTGATGGGTGCAAGAGACCAAGTAAGAATTATTGGTATCACTGCCCCTTCAAGAGTTTCTGATGCACCAGATGCACCAACTCTTAAAGAACAAGGATACGATGTACAATTCGTTAACTGGAGAGGTTTCTTTGGCCCTCCAGGTATGAGCAATGCTGATAGATCAGCTATTGCAAAAATGCTTGGCGATGTACAAAAAACTCCTGAATGGGAAACTGTTAGAGCAAGAAATGCTTGGGTTAATATTTATAATCCAGAAGGCAAGTTTGTTTCTTTCTTAGAAAAACAAACTCAAGAAATGACAGCTCTTATGAAAAAACTAGGAGTTATATAATCCTTAGGATTATTTGAAATTAGAGCAGTGAATATAAATACTACAAAAATTATATCACTGCTCTTTTTTATTTTTTCAGCATTTTATTTATATACTGCATACCAAATTCAAGTATTTGCATTTGATGAAAATGCACCATTTAATGCAAGAACATTTCCAATTTATTTAGGTTATGCAGGATTAATCTTTTCTGGATTAAAACTTATTTTACCAGAACCAAATACTATTAAAGTTGATCATAAAAATTTAGAATACAAGAAAACAGGTATACTTATACTTATTGCTATTATTTATGGAGCTACAATTTTAAAAGTTGGTTATTTTTTAACTACGTCTTTATTTTTATTTGCTTCATATTATTTTTTAGGAGAGCGAAGATGGATTTTAATGTTTTTATTATCCTTTCCATTTGTTGCTGCCTTTATGTATCTCCTACATGGTATTCTTGACATATATTTGAGAGATCCATTCTTACAATCAATAGGAGTTATGGGATGATTGAAGGAATATTAATTGGATTAACAACAGCACTTACTTTTCAGAACATAATGATGGTTATGGTTGGTTGTTTTTTTGGAACAATTATTGGAATGCTTCCTGGTCTTGGGCCAATGACAGCTATCGCATTGATGATACCAATTACATATGGTTTTGATCCTGCAACAGGATTAATTTTGATGGCTGGTGTTTATTATGGAGCAGTATTTGGTGGTTCTACTTCTTCTATATTGTTAAATGCACCAGGTGTTCCTGGAACAGTTGCAACTTCATTTGATGGTTATCCTATGGCACAACAAGGTAAAGCGGGTAAGGCTTTAGCGATTGCAGCATGGAGTTCGTTTGCAGGTGGAACGTTATCTGCAATTTATTTATTATTTATGGCACCAAGTTTATCAAAAGTAAGTTTATCTTTTAGATCACCAGATTACTTTGCTTTAATGATTTTAGGTTTAACAGCAATTGCTGCTTTTTCTTCTAAAGGACAATTTTTAAAAGCAATGATGATGGTAGTACTTGGATTGATGTTGGCATCTGTTGGCCAAGACAGTTTGTCTGATATTACAAGATTTACATTTAATAATATGAACTTAACCGATGGAATTAGTTTCGTACTAGTAGTGATGGCAACTTTTGCAATGAGTGAAGCATTAACAATTATTTTAAAAAGAAATGATCCAACTAGTGCTGCCAAACAAGTTTCATTAACTGAATTAGGCTCAATTAAGATTAATAAAGAAGAACGAACTAAAATGTATAAATCAATTCCAAGATCATCAGTAATTGGTTTTTTAATTGGTGTTTTACCTGGAGCTGGTGCAACAATTGCATCATTTTTAGCTTATGGAATGGAAAGAAACGTAGTTAGTGATGAGGAAAAAGAAAAATTTGGTAAAGGAAGTGTAAATGGTTTATCTGCACCAGAAACTGCAAACAATGCTGCTTGCTCTGGTTCTTTTGTGCCAATGCTCACCTTAGGAATTCCTGGAAGTGGAACTACAGCTGTAATGTTAGGGGCTCTTTTAGGTTTTGGCGTTCAGCCTGGTCCTAGACTTTATATGACTAATCCAGAAATTTTTTGGTCAATTATTATGTCTATGTATATTGGAATGGTAATTTTGCTAATATTAAACTTACCACTAATTCCTTATATAGCTAGAATTCTTGCAGTTCCTAAAAATTATTTAATTCCTCTTATTTTATTTTTCTCTGTTACTGGGATTTATGTAATGTCATTTAATAATTTTGATATTTATTTAATGATTGGGATAGCTGTAGTAGCAACTTTTTTAAGATTATATGATTTCCCGATGCCACCTTTAATATTAGCTTTTGTTTTAGGTGGATTGATGGAGGAAAACTTGAGACGATCTTTATTATTAAGTAATGGTTCATGGGAATTTTTGTGGGACAGAACATTAACTGCATGTATCTTAGCAACTACAATTTTAATTGTAGTTTGGCATATTTACAAAACCTTTAAGAGAAAAAATTAAGATTTAATATCTATACGTTTTCTAATAATTTCTTTATCAAGCTTCATTTCACGATATGACATGATTAAAACACCTAAAAATATAACACTAGCACCAATCCAAGTGAATAGATCAGGTGTTTCACTAAAAACATAATAGCCAATTAAAGAGGCAAACACTAAACTTAGAAACGAGTATGGTTGTGTCATACTAACATCTACTAATTTGTATGCGTGATTTATGCAAAGATGTAACAATGTACCAAACAAACCTGCAAAAAATAAATAAATCAAAGTTTGAAAACTAGGTGTTTGCCAATAAAACAACGCAATAATGAAACTAAAAATTGTCATATACGTGTATCCATAAGATAAAATCGTAATCGAACTATCATCTTTTGCGATAGTTTTTGTAATTATAATCACTATTGACCACATAAAGGATGAGGCTAATGCCATATAAACTCCAGTAGAGATTTCAATTATTCCTGGTCTTAAAATTATTAACATTCCAATAAATCCTAAAACTAGAGCAAAACTTCTGTATATGTAAATTTTTTCTCCAAGAAACAAAACAGCCAAAATTGTTACTATGAAAGGAACAACAAAAGATATTGCTGTAGCTTTTTCAATCGGCATCATTACTAAAGCTGAGAAATATAACAGCATTGAAGGTAAATTTAAAACCGCTCTAAGAAAATGTTTTTTATGATGATTTGTTTTAAAAACTGTAAATTTAGATCTTAGCGTATAGGGAAAAATAATTAGGAAACCAAATAAAAATCTAAAAAACCCTGCAACATAAACATTAACTTCTTCTTGTGCTAATTTTAAAAAGGTTAACATTAGTGTTCCACAAAAAACTGAGATTATAATTAAAAAAATTGATAATTTATTCTTAGACATTAATAGATGACTATATGTAAAACTAAACTATAAACAATCATAGTTTAAATTAATTTTTTGATGATTGGTTTAAAACAAAGATGCCAGAACAAGTAATTATTATTGCTCCAACAATTGTGAATATATCTGGAATATCATTATAAAATATATATCCAAAAATTATTGCCCAAAAAATTAAAGTGTAATGAAATGGTTGGATTATACTTGCTCTAGCTTTACTTAAAGCAATGATTTGAAGGTAAAGACCTAATGAAAAAAATATACCTATACCTAAAAACATTGGGTATAAAGAGTTATCTATTGGTATCCAAAAATTAAAAGCTAATAACGACATAACTAATAATCCAATTATTGAGGTAAAAAACAAAGATGTTTCGTTTGAGTCATATTTTGAAACTTTTTTGGTGATCACCTGATAAAGTCCTAGGACAAATGCTGCGAAGAGAGGTATTAAAGCTTTAGGATCAAAAATTGATGAGGTTGGTCTTAGAATTATCAAAACTCCGAGAAATCCAATAAAAATTGCTATCCACGTTTTAACAGATACTTTTTCTTTCAAGATTATTGCAGATAAAGCAACTACTATTACTGGCGCTAAGGAACCGATACTATGAGCATTTGCTAAAGATAAATATTTAAATGATAAAACAAAACACCCAGATTCCAATACAGATAATAAGCTTCTAAATATCTGTAATTTAATATCTTTAGATTTATAAAATAAATTATTTTTTTTTCTGTTAGCCTCAAAAAAAGCTAAAAAAAAAACAAAAAAATACTTCACGAAAAGTAATTGAAAAACTGTATGATTAATAATTAGAGTTTTTTGTATAGTGTCTAAAATAGAAAAAGATAAATAAGCAAAAATACCAAAAAGTATTCCAATAGACTCTTTGGATTTTAAAATAAGCATAAATTAGCTTAGGATTTTTTTATATTCTTCAACGATTTTTGACCATTGAAATTTATGAACAAATTCTTTGGCGTTTTTTCCATAATCTATATATTTTTTATTTTCCAGCAATGAATTAATAGAAGAATAAATGTCATCAAGATTATTTCCATCACATATTAAACCTGTTTTTTCATGATCAATTGCATCTGCGGCACCACCATCTCTACCACCAATGGATGGAATACCGTATTGTGCAGCTTCAACATATGCAATACCAAAACCTTCAACTGATTTTTTATGGATTATGGATGGCATTACAAAGATATTTGATTTTGAAACTAAAGCATTTTTTAAATCATTACTAATATCTTTAAAAAACATAACTTGTGCTTCAAGATCTAGCTCTTTTACTAGCTTTTTAATATTTTCTTCCTCTTCTCCATATCCAACACAAATGTAAACAATGTCAGGATATATTTGTTTCAAATTTCTCAAAGCCATAACTATTTTTTCATGATTTTTACGCTTATCAAATCTTGAAACTGTAATTAGTCTTGGATTTTTAACTTTAAGTATACTTTCAACTTTATCTAAAGTTTTTTTATTTAATTCTTCAGCGGGATCCACACCTGGATTTATTACAATTACTTTATTTTCATTAACACCAAGTTCTATTGCTAGATTTTTTGTAAACTGAGAATTTGCTATAACTTTTTCAACATTATTTAAAACACTAACCACTCTTTTATTTTGACTAGACCCTTTAGGATGGTTGATTTCTTTACTATGAATTAAACAATATTTTTTCTTAGAAGTTTTAATAAGCTCTAAACTTTTCCAATGATCAGCAATAACACCATCAATTATATTTTCTTTGATATATTCATTAATTAATTGTGCTTTTCTATATTTTCTAAGCAATTTAATTCCTCCAACTCTTTCGATCGAAAAAGAGGCTTGCTCATCAAATTCTTTATGATCTTCTATATGATCTGCAAAAACTTTTATCATAAAGTTTTTAGACAGTTCTCTTGAAAGGCCCCACATTAGATTTTGCATACCACCAAGCTCAGGTGGGAATGATCTAGTTATAATTAGATACATTAATCATACTTCCATTTAATACCACAGCCCGCACTGGGTATTTGATCTTCAGGACCTTTTCCAGTTTCAGCTATTTGTCTCATAGCTGTTAGCAGATCACTTTCTCCGTCTTTAACTGGAATAAACTTTTTAAGTTCTCTTAATCGTCCTCTGTATTGAAGTTCAAGATTTTTATTGTAGCCAAAGAAATCTGGAGTACAGACAGCATCATATGCTTTAGCAATTTCTTGAGTTTCATCATGTAAGTAAGGAAAATTGAAATTATTTTCATTTGAAAACTTGATCATGTTATCAAATGAGTCGTCTGGATAATTAACAAAGTCATTTGAGCAGATGGCAACTGAGTTGATACCAATTTTGTTTAATTCATTACAATCTTCAACTAATTCTTTTGTAATAGCTTTTACATATGGACAATGATTACAAATGAACATTATCAAAGTTCCATTTTCACCTTTGATATCATTTAAAGACAGAATTTTATTATCAGTAGATTTTAATTCAAATGGAATAGCTTTTTGACCAAAATCACATATTGGAGTTTGTATAGGCATAATGTAAAATATATAGATTATGTTTTATGATTTAAAAGATAAAAAACCAAAAAACTCTGGCGAAAATTGGGTAGCTCCGAATGCTATAATAATAGGAGATGTCACTTTAGAAAAAAATACAAGTATTTGGTTTAATGCAGTGCTTAGAGGAGATATTGAAAATATTTATATTGGTGAGGGATCAAATGTTCAAGATGGGAGTATTTTACACACGGACCCAGGCTGCCCGCTAAAAGTAGGAAAAAATGTTACTGTTGGTCATTTAGTTATGCTTCATGGATGTACTATTGGAGACAACAGTTTAATTGGAATTGGAGCTGTTATCTTAAATAAAGCTAATATTGGAAAAAATTGTATTATCGGAGCTAAAGCTTTAATTACAGAAAATAAAGTTATACCTGATAACTCTTTGGTTGTGGGCTCTCCAGGTAAAGTTATTAGAGAAGTTTCAGAGGAAGAAAAAAAAGCAGTGTTTGAAAATACTAAACATTACCAAGATAATTGGAAAAAATATTCTAAATCTATTTTTTAAAGGAGATAAATGCCAGCAGGATACGTAATAGCTCAATTAAAAGTAACTAATCCTGAAAATTATAAAGAATATGTTGAAAAGGTTACGCCACTCGTAAAAAAATTTGGTGGAGAATTTTTAGTAAGAGCTGGTGAATTTCAAATTTTCGATGGCGAAACGAATTTTCCTAGAATTATTATTCTTAAATTCCCTACATATGAAAAAGCATTAGAATGGTACAATTCTGAAGAATACAAACCAATAAAACAAATAAGATTAGATAATTCCGAAGGTACAAATATAATTATTAAAGGTATTTGAAAGAATAATTGGTTTAGTTAAATAATAGATCGTTTACCGAATAAATGATCAATCCAATTATTACTATAAATAAAATTAAGAAAGATAATTGCCCACTTAACTTAGATTTAATTTTGGTTTTACCCTCTTTAAATTTTTTAAAATGAATACTTCCAAATCTCATTACAGCTAATCCTAAAATTATAAGAAATGCTGTAAATATATATCCAGTAACCATCTATGGAACTAACCAGGTATCTTTATTATTTTCCAAATTAAACTTAGCTCTTCGATGTCCTTTAGCTGCTAAATAAAGCCATTCTATTGATTTAATCTTGCACTGAATGACAGTAAAGTTTTTGTAACCTTCCTCACTTTGTTCTTTAGTGTAATCAAAATTATCTAATTCTGGTTTTAGTCCAGAGGTTGGTAAATCTGACTCAGTTCCAGGACCATTATCTACTAAATAACATTTTCTACTAATATGTTGGGTTTTAGACCAAGATTCTTTTGTTACATCATTATTGTGATTAATCGTGCATTCAACTTTTAATCTTACCTGTATTTTTTCATCTTTATCATAAAACAACATTGCAGCGTTTTTATTCACTTTCAATTTTTTAATTTTATCTGACCTGATATCACTATGATATTGGACAAGATTATTTGATTGATCAGATTTTCTTAAGACTACAATTCTTCCATCAAAGTCTGATTGATTACCACAAATAAATACTGGTATTCGAAAAGGAGAACCTCTGTCTTTAACAGCATTATCTAACATCGACCAAATTTTCTTTTTGATCTCTGCAAAGTCCTCGTAATAAGGAACTGTATCCGTCACAAATATTATTTTTTCTTTTTTAATCGAGCAATCAAACCTGAGCTATCCCAACGATTTCCACCCATTTCTTGAACTTCAGCATAATAGCCATCAATAATTTCTGTTATAGGCACAGGTGAACCATTTTTTTTTGCTTCCTCGATTGCAATTTTTAAATCTTTTCTCATCCAATCAATAGCAAAACCATAATCAAATTTATCATCAGTCATAGTTCGGTATCTATTTTCCATCTGCCAAGATTGTGCTGCACCTTTAGATATTGTTTCCATAACTTTATCCATATCTAAACCGGCGTTAATTCCAAAATTTATAGCTTCTGATAAACCTTGAACTGTTCCAGCAATACATATTTGGTTCATCATCTTTGTTAACTGACCACTTCCACAAGGACCAATTAATTTTACTTTTTTACTGTAACAATCAATTACAGGCTCAGCTTTTTTAAACACTTCTTCATCACCACCAACCATTACTGTTAGTATTCCGCCCTCAGCACCAGCTTGTCCACCAGAAATAGGGGCATCTAAAAAACTAAAGCCTTTATCATTTGCTTTTTTATTTAATTCTCTTGATACTTCTGCAGATACAGTTGAGTTATCAATAAAAATAGATCCTGCTTTTGCAGTATTAAATAGACCATTTTCTCCTGTTGCTACCTCTCTAAGATCGTTATCATTACCCACACAAGTGAAAATAAAATCAGCACCATCTGCAGCCTCCGCAGGTGTATGCGCCATTTTACCTTTATATTCACCAATCCATTTTTCAGCTTTAGATTTAGTTCTATTAAAAACAGTTACATTGTGTCCGGCTTTTGATATATATCCAGCCATTGGGTAGCCCATAACCCCAAGACCTATGAAAGCAACATTACAAGTCATAATTTTTTTCTATGTTTAAAAGTTTAAGTTTAAAAGTAATTGTATTTGGTTTTATTTTTACATTTTTTTCAAGTTTTGGACAGAGTTTTTTTCTTGGTCTATTTAATTCTAGTATTAGAGATGCTTTATCAATTACACATGGACAATTTGGCTCAATTTATGCATCAGCCACTTTATTAAGTAGTATTGTTTTAGTTTGGATTGGAAAAAAAATCGATGACGTAAACATATTAAAATTTGCATCTTATGTAATAATTTTTTTATCAGCATCCTGTTTTATATTTTCAAAAATTTCATCAGTTATTTTTTTATTTGTAGGAATTTTTTTAATGCGTTTAGCTGGACAAGGATTATCAAGTCACACAGCTACAACAACCATATCTCGTTTTTTTGAAAAAAATAGAGGTAGGGCTTTAAGTACAGGTTGGTTAGGATTGTCATTGGCTGAATTTATAATGCCAGTTTTAATTGTTTTTTTATTAACTTTTATAGAATGGAGAGATATTTGGGTTTCAATTTCTATTTTAGTTATACTTGTTCTACCTGTTGCAACTTTTCTTTTAGTTAAAGATGTTAAGCTTGATACGAGAGAAGAATCTAAAATAGAAGAGAACAATAAAGAAATTAAACAATGGAAAAGAATAGAAGTTTTAAAAGATTATAGATTTTACATTATTTGTATGACGATGTTAGCAATGCCATGGATTGCAACAGGATCTTTTGTTTATCAATCTTTTATATCTTCTTCAAAAGAGTGGGGACCTTATGTGATTGCCCAATCATTTATGGCTTATTCAATTTTATCAGTAATTACTCTTTTTATATCTGGTTTTTTAATTGATAAATTTTCTAGTAGAAAATTATTAATCTATATGAATATCCCACTTCTTTTTGGTACTGTAGTTCTTTATTACTTTAATGCACCACTTTCATCTTTTGTATTTTTTGGTTTGGTAGGCGTCACCAATGGTTTGGCAAACGTACTTGGTTCCTCAACTTGGGCTGAGATTTATGGTGTTAAATATATTGGGTCTATAAAAGCCTTAACGACTGCATTGATGGTATTTTCAACAGCATTTGGTACGGCTCTATTTGGCTTTCTGATTGATATTGGCTTTTCAATTGAACAGATAGCCGTTGTCTCAGGAACTTATATCTTTGGTTCAATTATTCTTCTTTATTTGGTTAAAAATAAGCTAAATCCTAATTATTTATAAAATAGCCCTTGATTTTTAAAGACTCACTGTGTAGATACTCCGCATGGCAAGAGTAACCGTAGAAGACTGTATAGATAAAGTAGAGAGCCCTTATGAATTAGTACTAGTTGCTAAAGAAAGAGCCACTCAATTAAATGCAGGAATAGAACCAACAATTGATAGAGATAACGATAAAAATACAGTTATTTCATTAAGAGAAATTGCAGAAGAAAAAATTAAAGTTTCAGATTTAACTGATAGTGCTGTTTACAAACTTAGAAAACACGTTGAACAAGTTGATGATAGTGCAGAGGATGATGAAGAAATAGGTGATGATTTTGAAAATCTATATAAAGGTGAAATTTCAAAAAGTGGTACTCCAATTTTACCATCTAAAAGAGCAAGAAAAACTCCAGAAAAAATTCAAGTAACAAAAGAAGATTTAGCTGAGCTATCTGAAACAGCTACAGCAGACGTTGATAATTCAGTAGGAGAAGAAACTATGAATGAGCAAGGAGAAGTTTCTTTAGATGAAGTATCAGAATCAGAAAATCAAGAAGCAGACGTATCTTCAGACGACACTGAAGCTTCAAACTCATAAAAAAATAATATAAAGTTATACCATGAATAGGAAAGTATCAGTTGCTCCTATGATGGATTGCACAGATCGTCATGAACGATTTTTTCTAAGATTAATATCTAAAAACATTCTTCTTTACACTGAAATGGTGGTTGATGAAGCCATAAATAGAGGAGATAAAAAAAAGTTATTAGAGTTTAATATTAATGAGAAACCTGTAGCACTTCAATTAGGAGGCTCTTCTCCAAAACTTTTAGCTGAGGCTACTAAAATAGGTGAAGATTTTGGTTATGATGAAATTAATCTAAACTTAGGTTGTCCTAGTAAAAAAGTTGAAAAAAATAGATTTGGCGCTTGTTTAATGAAAGAGCCAAATTTAGTTGCAGATTGTTTAAGTAAAATGCAATCAGTCACAAAACTACCAGTAACTATAAAAACAAGAATTGGTTACGATGATGTGGAAGATTATGAAAATTTACATAGTTTTATTTCTACTCTAAAAGCAACTGGGGTTAAAACTTTTATCATTCATGCAAGAAAAGCAATGTTAGGTAAATTTACACCTAAGCAAAATTTAAATATTCCCCCTTTAAAATACGAATATGTTTATAAATTAAAAAAAGATTTTCCAAATGAAGAGATTATTATCAATGGAGGAATAACTTCAGTAGCTGAAATAAAACCTCATTTAGAAAAAACAGATGGTGTAATGATAGGAAGAGCCGCGTATCATACCCCTTATTTATTAGCAGATATTGAAAGAGAAATATTTAATAATGACGATGTTTCAAGTAGACAAGATGTAATTGAACAACTCATTCCTTATGTTAAAGAAGAATTAAAAAAGGGAACAAGATTAAATCAAATCATGAGACATACTCTTGGTTTATTTCATGGCCAGACAGGTGCAAGTTATTGGAAAAGATATTTAAGTGAAAACATGTGTGTAAGAGATGCTGATGTGAAAAAAATTGATCACATTATGGATAAAATTAAATACAATAATGTAGATACTAGAGTAGGGCAGTCTGCTTAATTCAATATTAACAAACGAATATAGTTATATTATTTTATTAATGGCTTTAACAGCAATACCAGTTGGTTTTGTTGCAGGATTATTTGGCATTGGTGGAGGTTTAATTACTGTTCCTTTTTTATATTTTATTTTTGGTTCTTTAGAAATTGATCCTCAATATGTTATGCACCTTGCTGTTGGAACTTCTTTTGCAATTATAATACCAACTTCTACAGTTTCAGTTTTAACACATCACAAATTTAAAGCTGTTGATTTCGATATTGTTAAGAATTACGGTCTTTTTGTCGTAATAGGAGTTATTGTTGGTACTGCTTTTGCAGCTTCTTTAAAAACTAAATCTTTAGTTTTATTTTTTTCTGTAATGATTTTATTTTTAGGAATTTACTTATTGTTAATAAAAGAAAAGGAACAAAACATAATTGTTAAAATGAAATTACATCTAAAAGTAATTCTTGGTTTTCTTGTTGGGTTTATATCTGCTCCTATGGGTATAGGAGGAGCCGTAATGAATGTTCCTATCCTTAAGTTTTTTGGTTATTCAATAAATAAAGCCATTGGAAGTGCAGCAGCTATAGGTTTTTTAATTGCTTTATTTGGAGCAATAGGTTTTTTAATTTCAGGAAATTATTTAAATTCTAGTCTTCCACTAAGTATTGGTTTTATAAATATACCAGCCTTTTTAATATTTATACCCATTACAACTTTCATGGCTCGGATAGGAGCTAAAACAGTACACAGTATTGATAAGAATAAAATCAGTAAGTTTTTTGGAATTTTTCTTTTAGTGGTTTCGATTAAATTTTTTTACGAATTCTTAAAATTATAATAAGCAAAAAAAAGAGGTGACTTCAGTCTCCCTCCATCACCTCACGATTCAAGTTAGTTGATTCTCGTAAATTTCATTAACACTTAATAGTTGTAAATGTATTTTATTAACTAATTTAAATATTAACAATCTTAAGTTGTAATTAGATTACTGAAAAACTCAATTTAGCCATACATAATATTTAGGGTTTAAATACTAATTGATACTTATAATTATGGTTTCAATAAAAGACATTAATAAAAAAATTAAAAAAAAATTATTTGATCCAATAGATAAAACTAAAGATAAGTTTTCCTCACTTTTAAATGATTTTAAAAAAAACAAAGTTAAAAAAGATCTGGCACTACAAAAACAATTAGAAAAAGAAAAAAAAAGAGAATTAATTTTAGAAAAAAAATTAGCGAAAAAAGCCAAACAAGATGAATTAAAAGAAGAAAGAAAGAAACTTCTTTTTCAAAAAAAATTAATCATTGAAAATGAAAAGCAAGAAAAAAAGAATGAAGAAAAAAGACAAAAAATAGAAGCTCAGAGAATTAAAATAGAACAGAAAAAAATTAAAGACGAAGAAACAAGAAAACTTAGAGAGGAAGCAAGAAAGCTTAAAGAAGAAGATTTAAGGCTAAAAATGTTAGAGAGACAAAGAATTAGAGAAGAAAATATAAAAATTAAAGAGGAACAATTAAAAAATAAAGAAATTGAAGCTCAAAAGAGAAGAGATGAAAAAGAAAAAGAAAGACAAGAAAAAATAAGATTAAAAGAAATTGAAAGGAAAAATAGACTTGAGGAAGAACAAAGATTAAGAGAGGCAGCTAGGAAGCTTAAATATGAGCAAGAAAAACTTAAAGAAATGGAAGAAAGATTAAGAGATCTAGAAACTGAAAGACAACAAGAAATTCAAAGACAAATTTTAAAAGAAGAGGCTGAGCAAAGAGCGAAAGAAGAGGAATTAAGAATTAAAGAAAAAGAACTCAAAGAAGCTGAACGTGAGAGAGTTAAAAAAGAAAATGAAAGGCGTCAAAGAGAAAGAGAATTGAAAATAGAGGAAGAAAGACAAAAAAGAATTGAAGAAGAGAATGAAAGGATCCGATTAGCTGAAATGGCTAAAAAAGAAAGAATTGAAGAGGAAAATAGGCGAATGAAAGAATGGGAGAAAAAATTTGATGAGGAACAACGATTAAAAGAGGAGGAATTGATTAAAAAGTTTTATAGTGATGAAACTCCTGAACAAAAAAGCAATCAGGATGGTGATAATTTAGAAACTAATACTGATAACGAAAACTTAGAAAATAAAAACGATGAAGATAATTTAAAAAATTAAATTTTCTGATCATATTCACCGACCTTACATGTTTTTTGTAACAAATCGTCAATAAAATCAAAGATTTTTTTCTTTCTTTCATCTGATGTTGGGCTTTCAGTGACAATAACTAAAGATGGTTTGTTTGAAGAAGCTCTTATAAGCCCCCAAGAACCATCTTCGAATGAAAACCTAACTCCATTAACAGTTAAAATATCATTAATAACTTGACCATCTATTTCAGCTTTACTTTCTTTTAAATTTTCAATTTGCTTAACTAGCTCTTCAACAACAACGTACTTCTCTTCATCTTTGCAAAAAGGTGCCATTGTTGGCGTTTGAAATGTGTTAGGTAATTCACTAATAACTTCACTCATTTTTTTATTTTGATTATTTAATAAGTGACATACTTGAATTGCTGAATTGATACCATCGTCATATCCAAAACCTAATGGTTGATTAAAGAAAAAATGTCCACTTTTTTCAAATCCAGCTAAAGCTTTTTCCGTGTTTACTTTTCTTTTAATGTGTGAATGACCTGTTTTCCAATAAATAGTTTCACAATTGTTTTTTAATAATATTTCATCTTTTGAATATAAACCTGTTGATTTTACATCTACTACAAATTTTGAATTTTTATGTTTGTTTGATAGATTTCTAGCTATTAGAAGACCTATTTTATCTGAAAATATTTCATTACCCTTATCATCAATTACACCAACCCTATCTCCATCACCATCAAATCCAAAACCTATATCAGCATTGTTTTCTTTAACTACTTTTGCAATTTCGTGAAGCATTTCCAGATCCTCTGGATTTGGATTGTATTTAGGAAAATTCCAATCCAGGTTACAATCTAATTCTATTACCTCACATCCAATTCCTCTTAAAATATCTGGAGCAAAAACACCCGCTGTTCCATTCCCACAAGCCACAACAGCTTTTATTTTTTTCTTAATTTTATTTTTACTAATTAGATCTTCTTTATAGATTTTATTAAAATCTTTTATTTGTTTTTCATTACCTTCACCTTTTGTAAATTTTTCATTTAAGGTAATTTCTTTTAATTCCTTCATTTCATCAGGTGCATGTGTCAGTCCTTTTTCGATTCCCATTTTTACACCAGTCCAACCATTTTCATTATGACTTGCAGTGACCATAGCAACTGCATCTGCATCTAAATTAAATTGCGCAAAATAAACCATGGGAGACAATGAAAGACCAATATCCTCTATGCTGCATCCCGTAGACAATAATCCTTTTTTAAGAGCTGTTTTTATTTCCTCACTATAAGAACGATAATCATGACCTACTATGATTCTGGGATTATCTTTTTTGGTATGTATTTTTATCTGTGTTCCAAGCCCTCTTCCAAGATTCTCTATTCCAGATTGGTTTATATCTTTCTCATACAACCATCGGGCGTCATATTCTCTAAAACCATAAGGATCTATTTTTATATTTTGGCTCATTGGTTATTTACTTACTGTTTATTATGTTAATTTCTTGAAAAATTTTTTATTTTTTTATTGATTATCATATTGTCGCGTTCTATAAATGTTCTATTGTACAAAAGTTTATATAGTATATTTACAACAAACGCCTACAACATATAGTTGTTTTCGTACTAATAACAAAATATAATTAAAACTTATGAATAAGATTCTTTCTCAAGCCCTCAAAAAAGCTGTCTCTGAATATAGCCCAGAAGTAAAGGAAGTTTCTAAGATAAATAAGCCTGATCTTTTCTCATTAAATAATGAAACAGAATTATTTCAAAATGATAAAGGTATCATAATTAAAATTGATCGTTCAAAAGATGCAAATCTTACAGACTTTGGTAAAGCAACTTTAAAAGACAGATACTTAGGTTTAAACGAATCTTATCAAGATTTATTTGCAAGAGTAGCTAGCACTTATGCAGATGATAATTTACATGCTCAAAGAATTTATAATTATATAAGCAATCTTTGGTTTATGCCAGCAACACCAGTTTTATCAAATGGTGGTACAAAAAGAGGATTACCTATTTCATGTTTTTTAAATGAAGCATCTGATAGCTTAGGAGGCATTCTTGATTTATGGAGCGAGAATGTTTGGCTGGCTGCGAAGGGTGGAGGAATTGGAAGTTACTGGGGTAACTTAAGATCTATTGGTGAAAAAATAGGAAGAGTTGGAAAAACTTCTGGAATAATTCCTTTTATAAAAGTTATGGACTCTTTAACTATGGCTATCAGTCAAGGATCATTAAGAAGAGGTTCCGCAGCATGCTATCTTCCAATTGATCATCCCGAGATAGAAGAGTTTATTGAAATGAGAAGACCTACTGGTGGTGATCCAAATAGAAAAGCATTAAATTTACATCATGGCGTTTTAGTTTCTGATGCGTTTATGAGAGCTGTAGAAACTGATGAGCAGTGGGCATTGAAGAGTCCAGCAGATGGTAGTGTTCAACAGACTATTTCAGCAAGAAATTTATGGATAAGATTATTAACCGCGAGAATTGAAACAGGCGAACCATATATAATTTATATTGATACGGTTAACAGACAAATTCCACAACATCATAAGTTAGCAAATCTTACAGTTAAAACTTCTAACTTATGTAGTGAAATAACTTTACCAACAGGAATTGATAAAGATGGAAGAGATAGAACAGCAGTATGTTGTTTGTCTTCGTTAAATTTAGAAAAATATGACGAGTGGAAAGATGATCCAAACATGATTAGTGATGTTATGAGATTTTTAGATAACGTTTTATCTGATTTTATTAATAAAGCACCAGATCAATTTAAAGATGCAAAATATTCTGCGGAAAGAGAAAGAAGTGTTGGATTAGGTGTAATGGGCTTTCATTCTTTTTTACAAAAAAACAGAATTCCACTTGAATCAGTAATGGCAAAGTCATGGAATAAAAAAATATTTAAAAATATTCATGAAAAAGTTAATCAAGCTTCTAAAGATTTGGCTGAAGAGAGAGGTGCTTGTCCAGATGCAGCGGAGTATGGTTATAAAGAAAGATTTTCTAACAAGACAGCGATTGCTCCAACTGCTTCAATCTCAATTATTTGTGGAGGAGCGTCACCAGGAGTAGAACCAATTGCTGCAAACAGTTACACACACAAAACCCTTTCAGGATCTTTCAATGTTAGAAATAGATATTTAGAAGAGATATTACAAAGTCACGGTAAAAATGATGAAGAGACATGGTCTAGTATTACTACAAATCAAGGATCTGTTAATCATCTAGATTTCCTAACTGATTTAGAAAAAGATGTATTTAAAACTGCATTTGAGCTGAACCAAAATTGGATAATTGAATTAAGTGGTGACAGAACACCATTTATTTCGCAGGCACAGTCAGTAAATCTATTTTTACCAGCAGATGTTCACAAGAAAGAATTACACAAAATTCATTTTGATGCTTGGAAAAAAGGCTTAAAGAGTCTTTATTACTGTAGATCAAAATCAATTCAAAGGGCTGAGAATGTTAATGATTCAAAATCAACCGATATCTTAGCAAATGTTTACAAAAATAAATCAAACGAAAGTCAAGAACAAGAGTACGAGGAGTGTTTATCATGTCAGTAGCAGAAAATATAAATAAAGAAGCAGTTCAACCAAAAAAAAATAACAATGGTTTGTTAGTAGCCAACCCAGTTTATAAACCATTTAGATATCCTTGGTGCTACGATGCTTGGTTAACACAACAAAGAATTCACTGGTTACCTGAAGAAGTTCCATTAGGTGACGATGTACGAGATTGGCAAAAAAATCTTAGCCCATCTGAAAAAAATTTATTAACTCAGATTTTTAGATTTTTCACACAAGCCGATGTTGAAGTAAGTAATTGTTACATCAGACACTACATGAATGTGTTTAAACCAACAGAAGTTTTAATGATGATGTCGTCTTTTGCTTCTATGGAAACAGTACACATTGCAGCCTACTCACATTTATTAGATACAATTGGAATGCCAGAGTCTGAATATTCAGCTTTCATGAAATATAAAGAAATGAAAGATAAGTATGATTACATGCAAGGCTTTGATGTTAAATCTAATCACGACATTGCAAAAACAATAGCTGTGTTTAGTGCATTTACGGAAGGTCTACAATTGTTTGCGAGTTTTGCAATCCTATTAAATTTCCCAAGACATAATAAAATGAAGGGAATGGGTCAGATCGTTACCTGGTCTGTAAGAGATGAAACATTGCATTGCAATTCAATGATCAGATTATTTAAAGATTTTATTAAAGAAAATCCTGAAACATGGAATCCACAACTAAAAAAAGAAATTTATGAAGCTTGCAGAACTATAGTAGAGCATGAAGATGCTTTTATAGATTTAGCATTTCAAATGGGTCCAATGGAAGGATTAACGGCTGAGGATGTTAAAAAATATATTCGTTTCATTGCAAACAGAAGATTAAGTCAATTAGGTTTAGAGGGAATTTATGATATTGAAAAAAATCCTTTAACTTGGCTTGATACTATGCTTAACGCGGTTGAGCATATGAATTTCTTTGAAGGTCGTGCAACAGAATATTCTAAAGCATCAACACAAGGTACTTGGGCAGAAGCTTTTAGTTAATCTTAATATTATCTTTGGTTTAACTGCATCACTTTTCGATGCTTGTTACCTTTGTAGCTAGCCAAAGGTCTTATAAGTTTATTTGCAGCATGTTGCTCCATTATGTGAGCAGACCAACCTGTAATTCTAGAAATTACAAATATTGGAGTGAAAAAATCAGTATCAAACCCCATTAGATGATAAGTAGGTCCTGTTGGATAATCTACGTTAGGATGAATATTTTTCTGTTTAATCATAACTTTTTCAACAATCTCATAAATTTTTTCAAATTTTTTATCTTTCTTAAGTTTAGCGACTTTACCAAAGTATTTTCTCATAGTTGGAACCCTTGAGTCACCTGATTTATAAACTCTATGACCAAATCCCATTACTACTTCCTTATTTTTAAGTGCATTATTTATCCATTTTAGTGCATTTTCAGGTTTTTTAATTTTGTTCATCATATGCATCACTTCTTCATTAGCCCCGCCGTGAAGTGGACCTTTTAAACTTGCAATTGCTCCTGTAATTGCTCCGTGTATGTCAGACAAGCTACTGGTAATTGTTCTTGCTGTAAAAGTTGAAACATTAAAACTATGTTCTGCATATAAAATTAAAGATACATCAAACGCTTTGACTATCTCTTTTTGAGGAACTTTTCCAAAGCACATATAAAAAAAGTTTTCAGCAAAGGTTAATGTTTTTTTAGGTTTAATTATTTTTTTACCTTTTCTTATTCTATAAAAAGCAGCTAAGGCAGTTGGAGTTTTTGCAAAAATTCTTAGAGCTTTTCTCATATTTGCTTCTGGTGAAGAATCTGTAGTTTCTTTATCCTCTAATCCCATTACACTCACAGCTGTTCTTGCAACATCCATTGGATGAGATTTTTTTGGCATGTGTTTGATTATTTCATATAAATTTTTTGTTAGTTCTCTGTTGTTTCTTTCTTCTTTTTCAAATTGTCTAAGTTGGATAGTATTCGGGAGATCCTTATTAAGAATAAGATATGCAACTTCCTCAAATCTACAATATTCACATAAATCTTGAGCTGCATACCCTCTATAAGTAAGAGAATTTATTTCTGGCATTACTTTTGAAACTTCTGTTTCATCTACAACAATACCTAGTAAGCCTTTTTTAATATCATCACTCATTATTCATGTCCTTCCGTACTAAAATTATAAATTTTTTCATCTAATGAATTATATTTTTCATAATCGACTAATTCGTAAAGTCTTTTCCTAGTTTGCATCTTATCAATAATATTATTTTGATGTCCATTTGCATAAATGTCTCTTAATCCATCTTCAACATTTTTCATTGCTAATCTTTGTGAGGTTACTGGATAAATAACTATATTATACCCAAAATTTTCTAATTCTTTGTAATTAAATAATTTTGATTTACCAAATTCAGTCATATTAGCTAACAAGTAACCAGACAATTCTTTACGAACTTTTTCAAAATCTTTTTCATCTTCAAGAGCTTCTGGGAAAATAATTTCAGCACCAGCATCGATGTAGGCTTTGCATCTTTCAATCATTTTATCTAAACCTTCAACACTTTTAGCATCTGAACGAGCAATAATTTTAAAGTTTTGATCTTTTTTAGTAGCAACACATTCTTTAATTTTTTTAACCATAGCATCAGTTGAAATAAGTTCTTTATTATCAAGATGCCCACATCTTTTTCTTTCAATCTGATCCTCTAAGTGGACGCCTGTTATTCCAAATTCTTCAAATGTTTCTATGGTTTCTTTACAAGATTTAAATCCTGTATCGATATCAACTATTGTTGGAAGATTAGTTACTCTCGAAATTAGATAAGATCTTGTGCTAACATCTTGTAGAGTTGTTAAGCCAATATCGGGAAAACCAAGATCATTAGCCATTACTCCACCGGATATATAAACTGCATCATATCCAATTTCTTCTATAAGCTTTGCTGTCAAAGGATTGTATGCACCTGGAACTCTTAATATTTTATTTGATTTTAATTTTTGATCAAAATCTAATCTTTTTTGACTTGGTTCTTTTTCTACAAAGTGCATTAAAAAATTCCTTTTTTATTATTTCGTTTTAATTTATTTCTTCTTACTTCAATATTCAATTTATGAAGTTGACCTGATTTTAAATTTCTTAAATTTTGTACTATTTTTAAAAAACGATTGCTTTCTTTTTTATCTAAAATGCCCTCAGTTAAAGTTAAAAATTTATTTATATAATTTTCTCTTTTAAACGGTCTTGCTCCATATGGATGTGCGTCTGCTCTATCAAGTTCCTCTGTTATTTTTTTTCCATTGTTAAGTGTTACAACTACTTTAGCTCCAAAAGCTTTATTTTTTGGATTTGGATCATGATATTTCTTTGTCCATTTTTTATCTTCATATGTTTTAATTGATCTCCAAATTTTAATTGTACTTTTTCTATTTGCTCTTGCTTTAGTATAAGATTTAACATGATGCCAATCTCCGTCTTCTAAAGCTACAGCAAATATATACATTATAGAATGATCTAATGTTTCTCTACTAGCTTTGGGATCCATTTTTTGTGGATCATTAGCACCTGTTCCAATCACATAATGAGTGTGATGACTTGTAAAAATATCAATTTTTTTAATATAATTTAAATTATTAATTTTTGTTTTTAGCTTTTTAGCTAGATCAATTAATGCTTGCGATTGATATTCTGCAGAATATTCTTTTGTATATGTCTCTAAGATAGCTTTTTTACTCTCACCTTTTTTTGGTAAAGGGACTTTGTAGTTTGCTTTTTTTCCATCCAATATTCTTGCTATTATGCTATCTTCACCCTCATATATTGGACTTGGAGCACCTTCACCTCTCATAGTTCTATCTACAGCTTCGATAGCAAGCTTACCAGCATGAGCAGGAGCATAAGCTTTCCAACTTGAAATTTCTCCTTTTCTAGATTGTCTTGTAGATATTGATGTATGTAATGCCTGTTGAACAGCTTGATATATAGTTTCAGTATTTAATTTTAGCATTGTTCCTAATCCAGCAGCAACACTAGGGCCTAAATGAGCAATGTGGTCCACCTTATGCTTATGCAAACAAATACCTTTGACTAAATTTACCTGAACTTCATATGCAGTAATTATTGCTCTTAATAAATCCAATCCGCTTTTTTTGTTTTGTTGTGCTACACTTATAAGAGGAGGAATGTTGTCACCTGGATGACTATAATCTGCAGCTAAGAAAGTATCATGAAAATCTAATTCTCTAACAGCTGTACCATTTGACCATGCTGCCCATTCACAATCAAATTTTAATTTTGAGTTTACACCAAATAAAGTTGCACCATTTTTTCTAGGGTGTCTTAAAGCCATTTCTCTAGATGAGATTACTGGTTTTCTGTTTAAAGAGGCGATCGCAACTGAAGCATTATCAATAATTCTATTGATAACCATTTCAATAGCATCTTTATCTAATTTAGCATTATCGCTTGCTATCTCTGCAATTTTCCATGCAAGCTGTTGCTTTTTTGGCAGGTTAATTTTTGATGGATATACTTTAACTGTATGTAATAACAAAATAACTCCTTATTTGTGATTTTGTTTTAATAGTTAAAATAAATTAATCAATATTAAAGATATTTAGATATTATTTTTTCAATACCTACAAAGTCTTTTATTATGTGATTATGATAAATTTCGTCAGATCTTTTTTCTGTATATCCATATTTTAGTAATATTATTGGAATTTCAGCAGCCTTAGCAGCATTAGCATCTGTCTCACTATCACCAATCATAATTGATTTATTTTTGTCACCATCTAAAATTTCTATAGTTGTTGTTAAATGTCTAGGGTCTGGTTTGCAATATTCAAAAGTATTATATCCTGCAACATATTCAAAATAATCATAAATTCCAATTTTTTTTAAAAGATCAACTGCTAGATGTTCAGTTTTATTTGTGCACACAGCCATAGAAATATCTTCTTTTTTACACCAATCTAAAAATTCATTTACGCCATTTATCAACTTACTTTCATGCAAAATATTATCTCCATAATAAGATAAAAATTCATCTGTCATTTCATTTTGTATTTTTTCATCAAACCATTTCCACTGACCATTAGCCTTTGCCATCATAGCTTTTGCACCTTTGCCTACAGCATTTTTTAGTTCTCCTAAAGTTTTAGTAGGGTAACCAAATTTTTTCATTACGTGATTATGAGCACGTATTAAATCTGGTGCGGTATCCACCAAAGTACCATCTAAATCAAATAAAATTGTAAATTTTTGTTTCATTTTAAAAGTATTTTAAAGAAATAAATTGTGAATTAATCAATTTATATACTTAATGTAAATCAATTCTAAATGGAAGTTTTAAATCAAAAAAAACTTAGAGAAAAATTTATAAAGTTAGGTGTAAAAATGGTAGGTCCTGAAACCATTTTTTTTTCAAAAGATACAAAGATTGGAAAAAACGTAATTATAGAACCTTATGTAGTTATTGGCCCAAAAGTTAAAATTGGGAATAATGTAATTATAAAATCTT
This sequence comes from uncultured Pelagibacteraceae bacterium, assembly GCA_902624015.1. GTDB lineage: Bacteria > Pseudomonadota > Alphaproteobacteria > Pelagibacterales > Pelagibacteraceae > Pelagibacter. The sequence continues at coordinate 33,191 of CACNVV010000001.1, read as the reverse complement.
TTTCACATTTAGAAACTTGTAAAATTGAAAATAAAGTTGAGATTGGTCCATATGCCAGAATAAGACCCAATACAATTTTAAAAGAGGGATCCAAAGTAGGTAATTTTGTAGAGATTAAAAAAAGTACTTTAGGAAATAAATCTAAAGTTAATCATTTATCTTATGTGGGAGATGCTCAAATAGGAAAATTAGTAAATATTGGAGCAGGCACAATTACTTGTAATTATGATGGAGTAAATAAGAATAAGACAAAAATTAGAGATAAAGTATTTATAGGTTCAAATTCATCTTTAGTTGCTCCAGTTACTATAAATAAAGATAGTATTGTTGGAGCTGGTTCGGTAATTACAAAGAATGTTAGAACAAAATCTCTAGCATTAACAAGATCGCCACAATTAGAAGTTAAGAATTATAAAAGAAAGAAAAAATAATTTATGTGTGGAATTATTGGAATATCTAGCAACAAACCTGTTTCTGCAAATATAATTAATTCATTAAAAAAATTAGAATACAGAGGATATGACTCAGCAGGTATAGCTACACTTTCAGATGGTGAAATTAACGAAGTAAAATCAGAGGGAAGAGTTGATAATTTAGAAAATAATTTTGATTTAAAAAATTTAAGAGGAAATATTGGTATAGGACATGTAAGATGGGCAACTCATGGAATCCCAAACAGTTTAAATGCACATCCTCATTCCTCTCATAACGTATCAGTAGTTCACAATGGAATTATTGAAAACTCTACAATATTAAAAAAACATTTAATTAACAAAGGTCACAAGTTTAAATCACAGACAGATACAGAGGTAATCGTTCATTTAATAACGGAACATTTAAAGACTTCAGAATTAGAAGAAGCTATTACAAAAACATTAAAACAACTTCATGGTAGCTTTGCACTTGGAATAGTTTTTAAAGATATGCCAGACTTAATAGTTGGTGCTAGAAGAGGATCACCATTAGCTGTTGGCTATGGTCCAAATGAAAATTATCTAGGATCAGACTCTTATGCTTTGAAATCTATGACGAATAAGATTACGTATCTTGATGATGGTGAATTTTGTGTTGTAAAAAAGGATCAAGTTCTTTTTTTTAATGAAGAAGGAAAAAAAATTAATAAAAAAATATTAGAATTATCATCAGATGAAGCTAGCTATGACAAAGGTGATTTCAAACATTTTATGGCAAAAGAAATTGAAGAACAACCAACAACAATTAAAACTGGAATAAAAGAATATGTAGATAATGTAAATAAAGAGATAAATATTTTTAATTTTCCATGGAAAATAGAAGAGATTAATTCAATAACTTTAATTGGCTGTGGAACTGCATATCACTCTTGTTTAATGGCTAAATATTGGTTTGAGGAACTTACAAATTTGGATGTCAACATAGATATAGCATCAGAATTTAGATACAGAAAAAATAGGTTTAAAAAAGATACTTTATATGTCTTTGTTTCACAATCAGGTGAAACAGCAGATACTTATGCAGCCTTAGATCTTTGTAACAAAAATAATATGAAGACATGCGCGGTAGTCAATGTAATTGAAAGCTCAATTGCAAGAGATTCTAATTTTGTTTTACCAATTCATTGTGGTCCTGAAATAGGAGTGGCATCAACAAAAGCATTTTTAGGTCAAATACTAGTTTTGTATATTTTAGCCCTAAAACTTGGATCATTAAGAGAGGAAATTGAAAAAAAAAAATACCAAGAAAAAATCAGAGACTTAAAAGATCTGCCGGGATTAATAGAAAAAACCTTGTTACATGATAATGATATTCAGGCAATATCCTCAACATTTAATGAAGCTAAAGGATCAATGTTTTTAGGAAGAGGTTATTCATACCCGATAGCTTTAGAAGGAGCATTAAAACTTAAAGAGCTTTCATACGTTCATGCTGAAGGATATCCAGCTGGTGAAATGAAGCATGGTCCATTAGCTTTAATTGAAGAGGGAATGCCTGTAGTAGTTTTGGCACCTAGAGATAATTATTACAAAAAAACTATTTCAAATATGCAGGAAGTAATTGCTAGAGGAGCAAAGGTATTATTGATAACCAATAAAAGTAAAGATGAAATTGTTTCAGAAAATATTTGGGAAACTATTGAGGTTGAGAATACAAATGATGATTTGCTTCCATTTCTTTTGACTATACCTCTTCAAAAACTTGCGTACTATTCAGCTCTTAAAAAGGGTTATGATATAGATAAACCAAGAAATTTAGCAAAATCAGTTACAGTTGAATAAATTTATAGAACAAAATAAGTTTAAATAATTTTTTAAATATATGAAAAAAACATTTTCGTTACTTATATTATTATTTACAGTTATTTCCTGTGGACCATCTGACGTGATAGTAAACATTTATGGCGCTTCAGAATATAATTGTACTACAAAAGAATTCAGAATTTTAAAACCTATGCCAATGCTGTCTTTTCTAAAACCAAAAAAATGGTACACAAGAGATGAATTCCATGAAGCTAATTACAAAGAAGCTTTAGAACCTTATAAAGATCTAGCCATGAGTGAAGAAACTTTATCAGAAGTTTTACCAAAACCTGAAATTAGCGATGCTTTTTTCAATGAATTTACAATGAAAGTGGATTGTGAAAATCCAAAAGATATTAAATTCTAACGCAGTTAATTCAGTAAATCAGGCTAAATCTGTCACTGTTGAATAAACTTAAAACTCTGTTAAAACACTTCTGGGTTGAATATGAAAAGTTGGAAAAAAAATAGTTGGAGAAAATATCCTGTAAAACATATTCCAAAATATCCAGATAAAAAAGAACTGGATAAAGTTTTGGATAAGATAGGAACATTTCCTCCATTAGTATTTGCTGGAGAAACAAGACATCTTAAAAGTCAGTTAGCTGATGTTGTAGATGGAAAAGCATTTTTACTTCAGGGCGGAGATTGTGCTGAAAGTTTTGCAGAATTTAATCCAGATAACATTAGAGATACGTTTAAACTAATGTTGCAAATGTCATTAGTTTTAACTTACTCAGCTTCATTACCAGTAGTAAAAGTTGGAAGAATAGCTGGTCAATTTTCAAAACCTAGAAGTGCACCAACAGAAATAAAAGATGGTGTAGAGCTTCCAAGCTATCTAGGCGACAACATAAATGCTATGGAATTTACTGAAAAGGCTAGAGTTCCAGATCCTAAAAGATTATTTAAGGCATACTCACAATCGGCTGCAACTTTAAATTTAATCAGAGCATTTTGTCATGGAGGTTTTGCAGATCTTAAGAATGTTCACAATTGGAATTTAGGTTTCATCAAAAATTCACCAGAATTAAAAAGATTTAAAGAATTAGAAGATAATATTGCAAACGCATTAGCTTTTATGGATGCATGCGGAATTAATTCAGATTTTAATAGAAGATTAAAAACCGTTAATTTCTGGACATCACATGAGGCATTACTACTTCCTTTTGAGGAAACTATGACAAGAACAGATTCAACTACGGGTGAGAACCACGATACATCTGCCCACTTTGTTTGGATTGGAGATAGAACAAGGCAACTGGATGGTGGTCATGTTGAGTTTTGTAGAGGTATAGAAAATCCAATAGGGATTAAATGTGGACCTACTTTAAAGGCTGATGATTTAATTGATCTTTGCAACAGAATAAATCCTAAGAATGAAAAAGGTAAAATCACATTAATATCAAGATTTGGTGCAGACAATGTTTCAAAATTTTTACCAAAATTAATTAGGGCAATAAAAAAAGAGGGTTTAAATGTAATTTGGTCATGTGATCCTTGTCATGGAAATACAGTAAAAGCTGCGACAGGATTTAAAACAAGACCATTTAACAGTGTTTTAAAAGAAGTTAAAAATGTTTTTTCATGTCACCAAAGTGAAGGAAGTTACGCTGGTGGTTTACATATAGAATTGACTGGTCAAGATGTAACAGAGTGTATTGGTGGAGCACAAAAGATATCTGAAAAAGACTTATCATCAAGATATCATACACATTGTGACCCAAGACTAAATGCAAACCAAGCTCTAGAATTAGCTTTCTTGATTTCAGATGAGATTAAAAAGAATAGCTCTTATTCTAAAAACGCAGATAGAGCGGCATCTTAAGACATTGTAAAATTTTAAATATCTAATACTTTAAAATCATGAATGCTTCAGAAAAAGTAAGTTTTATTTCTAAATGGATTAAAGATTATGTAAATAATATGCCAAGCAAGGCAGAGTCATTGGTCATAGGAATTTCTGGAGGAATAGATTCGTCAGTTTCTAGCACTTTAAGTGCAATGACAGGATTAAAAACTATTGTTTTATCAATGCCAATCAAACAGAAATCTCATCAACATGATTTAAGTTTAAAGCATCAAGAGTGGTTAGTTAAAAATTTTAAAAATGTTGAGGCACATACTATCAATCTAGATGAGTTATTTTTGGCTTTTAGTTCCAGTTTATCAAATTTTGACAATGAACATGGAATGGCAAATTCTAGAGCTAGATTGAGAATGACAACGCTTTATCAAGTTGCTGCAGCGAATAAAGGAATAGTAGTTGGAACAGGAAATAAAGTTGAAGATTTTGGTGTTGGGTTTTATACAAAATATGGAGATGGTGGGGTAGATATATCTCCTATAGCTGATTGCAATAAAACTGAAGTTTGGGAGCTTGGAAAAGAGCTTGGAATTTTAAAAGAAATTATAGATGCGGCCCCTACGGATGGTTTATGGGACGATGGAAGAACTGATGAAGGTCAACTTGGATTAAAATATGAAGAATTAGAAGAAGCTATGGATAATCCTAATTCAGCTAATCGAGCTAAATACGAAACTATTAGAAAACAAAATTTGCATAAAATGGAGCCAATTCCTGTATGCAAAATTCCAAATTAATCAAATAGATTCACAAATCTATTTTTTAAGTATATTCCTAAAATAATGACTAAAGATATTTTTTTAACAAATAATCTAACAAATAAAAAAGAGAAGTTTGTTCCACTAGATAAAAGTAACATTAGAATGTATGTGTGTGGTCCAACTGTTTATGATGATCCCCATATTGGGAACGCAAGACCAATAGTTGTATTTGATATTCTATTTAAAATTTTTAAAAAAAATTATCCTAAAGTTACTTATGTGAGAAATATTACAGATGTAGATGATAAAATTATTAAATCTTCAAAAGAAAATAATATTTCAATTTCAGAATTAACAAGCAAAGTAACTGAAAGTTTTAGTGAAGATTGTCATTACTTAAATTGTGAAGAGCCAACCCATCAACCTAAAGCAACAGAAAATATAGATTTGATGATTGAAATGATTTCTGAATTAATAAAAAAAGAATTTGCTTATGAAAATAATAACCATGTTTATTTTGAAGTTAAAAAATTCAAGGATTATGGTCAACTCTCAAATAAAAAATTAGATGAACTTATTGCTGGATCAAGAGTAGAAGTTAGCGAAAATAAAAAAAATTCAGAAGATTTTGTTTTATGGAAACCTTCAGAAGATGATGAGCCATCATGGGATTCTCCATGGGGAAAAGGGAGGCCTGGATGGCACCTAGAATGCTCTGCAATGTCAAAGAAATTTTTAGGAGATGAGTTTGATGTTCATGGAGGTGGTATAGATTTGTTATTTCCTCATCATGAAAATGAAATAGCTCAATCAAGATGTGCAAATGATACAAAAATATTTGCAAAATTTTGGATGCATAATGCATTCATCACTATGTCTAATGAAAAGATGGCTAAGTCTCAGGGAAATATTTTAAAAATAAAAGATTTTAGACATAAGATAGGTGGTCAAGTTTTGAGATTAGCTTTACTGAGTGCGCATTATAAGCAACCATTAGATTGGAATGATAAACTTCTGGACGACTGTCAAAACACGATAAATAAATGGTACAATTCATATTTAGATATTGAAAATAATTCTAAAGTTTCTGATGAAATTCTACAGCCACTTTATGATGATTTAAACACTCCTGGATATATTGCTAATTTACATCAATTATATGACAAAGCTCAAAAAGGTAACGATGAAGATAAATCTTTATTTGTTTCTGCTTGTCAATTTGTAGGACTATTAAATGAAAGTAAAGAAAATTGGCTTAAATTTAAAATTAGTAAAGCTTTAATTTCTGAAAAAGAAATTTTACAAAAAATTCAGGAAAGAAATAAAGCTAGAGAGAACAAAAATTACGAAGAAGCTGATAAAATCAGAAAAGAGCTTTTAGATAAAGATGTTTTAATAGAAGATAAAGATGGTAAAACGACTTGGAAATTTAAATGAGCAAGGAACAACTTTACATATTTGATACAACACTGCGTGATGGAGCCCAAACCCAAGGTGTGGATTTTTCAATTGATGATAAGGAAAAAATCTCATCAGCATTAGATAAATTGGGTGTGGATTATGTTGAGGGAGGATGGCCAGGAGCAAATCCAACCGATACTGAGTTTTTCAATAAAGATCATAATTTTAAATCAACAAAATTAACTGCTTTTGGAATGACTAAAAAAACAGAACATAGCGCTGAAAATGACCCTATGCTATCATCTTTAATTAATTCAAAAAGTACTTCTGTTTGCCTGTTTGGAAAATCATGGGATTTTCAAGTGGATGTCGCATTAGGAATAAGTAATGAGCAGAATTTAATGAATATAAGTGAAAGCACAAAACATATTGTTAAATCTGGAAAAGAATTCATGTTTGATGCTGAACATTTTTTTGATGGATATAAAGCAAATCCAGAATATGCAATGTCATGTTTAAAAGCTGCTTTTGATAATGGTGCTAGATGGATTGTTTTATGTGATACTAACGGTGGTACACTTCCACACGAGATAACAGAAATTGTATCTAAAGTAAGCAAGCAGATTCCTGGAAAAAATTTAGGAATACATGCTCATAATGATACCGAAAATGCTGTAGCTAACAGTCTTGCAGCAGTTCAAGCAGGTGTTAGACAAGTTCAAGGTACAATCAATGGTTTGGGTGAAAGATGTGGAAATGCTAATTTAATGTCATTAATTCCCTCATTTTTTTTAAAGAAAGATTTTTCAGATAAGTTTGAACTAAGTATAAAAAGAGAAAATTTAAAAAATTTAACTCAATGTTCAAGATTATTAGATGAGATATTAAATAGAAAACCTAACAAACATTTACCTTATGTTGGAGCTTCTGCTTTTTCTCACAAGGGTGGAATGCATGTTTCAGCAGTTCAAAAAGATCCTAAGACTTATGAGCATATTAATCCTCAAGAAGTTGGAAATTCTAGAAATATTGTAGTTTCAGACCAATCAGGTCAATCCAATATAATGTCGAGATTGAATTCAATAGGAATTAAAGTTGAGAAAAACAATCCAAAGATTAAAAAACTTTTAGATGAAGTGAAAGATCGGGAATTTATTGGTTATAGTTATGATGGTGCTGATGCGTCCTTTGAACTGTTAGCTCGAAGATTAATGGGGGAGATACCAAGATATATTTCTATTAACGAATACGATGTTTCTGTAAAGAAAGATAATGCTGGAGAAATAGTTTCATATGCAAAAGCACAATTAGAAGTAGATGGAGATAAAATTTTGTGTGAAGGACAAGGAAATGGACCTGTTAATGCTCTAGATAATGCAATTAGAAAAAATGTTAACAAGCTTGCGAAATATTCAGAATACTTAAAAGATTTAAGATTAGTTGATTACAAAGTTAGAATTTTAAACACTGGTACAGAAGCTGTAACTAGAGTTAGTATTGAAAGTACAGATTCGAAGGGTGTTAACTGGTTTACCATTGGAGTATCACCAAATATTATTGATGCATCTTTTAAAGCTTTAGTAGACAGTCTAGATTACAAGTTATTTAAGGATAAAGCTCCTGGAAGTTCGTAAGAATGAAAATTAAAAAATTTTCAGAAAAACCATCTGATCTAAAAGATAGAATAGGAGCAAAACCAATAGTTTGTTACCCAAATAACAATATTGAAGAAAAAAATTTAAGTATTTTACATTCTGCTCGAGAACACTTGATTAAAAAAGAGGAGGTTATAATCCCTCCAAGAGATGCAAAAACGTTTGAAGTTAAATTTGGAGAGTTTTTTAGAATTGAAAGTGTAGAGGGACCTCAAGTAGGTGATTTAAATTTATTTAATTTAAATAATTTAGAAGAAAAATTTTACTCAGGTAAAACAAGAGCACTTTATGGAACTCACCTTTCTGTTGGAGATAAAATGTTTAGTAGTTTTCCTTATCTACGATCTTTAGCAACAATAACTTGGGATACTTTAGATTGGTATGATTATGATCATGATGGAGGATCAGTTCATGATGTTATTGGTACGAGATGCGATCCATATACATCAAAACTTTTGAGCGATAACGATTATCATTATTGTTGTCATTCAAATTTAACAAGAGCTTTGGTTAAAGAAAAAAATGTTCAATTAGACCATGCAGAAAAAATAGTTCATGATGTATTAAATGTTTTTATGTTAACTGGATTTACCAATGATACCAAACAATACTTTATGAAAGCAAGTCCTGTAAGACCTGGTGATTATTTAGAATTTTTTGCTGAAACAGATTTATTGGGTGCTCTTTCTGCTTGTCCGGGAGGTGATTGTGGATCTGAACACTCATCTGATGTTGCAAAATGCTATCCATTAAAAGTTTCTATTTGGACAGTAGATTCAAAATATTTAAATGATATTAAACCATCAGCTATTTCCAATTATAACAGAAATCATGGCATAGATTAATGTCTGTTAATAATATTTCTTTCATTTTACACAAACCTCAACTCTCAGAAAATATAGGAGCTTGTGCAAGAGGAATGAAAAATTTTAATTTTAATAAACTTATTGTTATTGATCCTAAACCAATATTTCCAAATGATAAAATTTTAGCAACCTCCGTAGGGGCAAAAAATATAATTAATAAGGCAAAAAATTTTGAAAATTTAGAAAAACCTTTAAAAAATATTGATATTGTAATTGCAACCTCAGCAAGATTTAGAAATAAAAATATTAAACATATCCAATTAGAAGATTTAAAAAAAATAAATTATAAAAAGAAAATAGCTTTTTTATTTGGTTCAGAAGCATCTGGTCTATCAAACAATGAAATAAGCTATGCCAATTATACTCTTCAAATTCCAACTAATCCTGATTTTAAATCATTAAATCTATCTCACAGCTTAATAATAATTGCTCAATATCTATCAAGCATAATTAATTCAAAAGCATCTTCTTTTAAAAAATCAAATAAAGTTAAATCAGCATCTAAAAAAGAGATAGTTGCTATGGCAAACCTTTGTATACAGAATCTTGAAGAGATTAATTTTTTTAAATCAAAAGAGAAGAAACCGATAATGCTTGAAAACTTGAGGAATATTTTTTATAGGATGGAATTATCAACCAAAGAAACACGTATTTTATCAGGTGTATTTGCAAGTTTAGGTAAAAAACGTTGATTGACAAAATGATGAGTAAGTTTATAAAGCCCACTATTAAATGACAAAAAGATTAAACTCTAAACATAAAGTAGATAGAAGATTAAAAGTTAACCTTTGGGGAAGACCTAAAAGTCCTTTTAATACCAGAGCTTATGGACCAGGACAACATGGTCAAACAAAAACATCAAAGCCATCTGATTATGGAATACAGCTTCAAGCAAAGCAAAAATTAAAAGCATATTATGGCAACATTAACGAAAGACAATTTAGAAATATCTACAAAAAAGCAGTAATGCTCAAAGGTGATACTGGAGAAAATTTAATTGGTCTTCTTGAAAGAAGATTAGATGCCGTGATTTACAGAGCAAAATTTGCAACAACAATTTTTTCAGCTAGACAATTAATCAATCATGGCCATGTAAAAGTAAATGGTAAAAAAGTGAATATTGGAAGCTATTTAGTTAGAGAAGAAGATTCAATTGAAATAAGAGATAAATCAAAACAACTTGCAATAATCGATATTGCTCTTGCAAATAAAGAAAGAGAAACTCCAGAATATATTCAGATGGATGAAAAAAACAAAAAATTAAAGTTTGTTAGAGTTCCAAAGTTTGAAGAAGTTCCATATCCAATTGTTATGGAGCCTAATCTAGTAATTGAATATTATTCTAGATAATTAGCTTTTAGCTTTAAAATTTATATTTTTGCTTTCAAAAAGTTTTGCTAGCTCACCACTTTCATACATTTCTTTAACAATATCACATCCACCTATAAATTCATTTTTAACATAAAGTTGTGGGATGGTTGGCCAATCACTAAAAACTTTAATACCCTCTCTTAAATTTTGATTTTCTAAAACATTTATACCTTTAAAATTTACTTCTAGTATTTTTAAAATATTTGAAGTAGCCATTGAAAATCCACATTGAGGAGCATCAGGTGTGCCTTTCATAAACAAACATACTTCATTGTTTTCAATTTCATTTTTAATTAAATCATTTGTTTGTTGATCCATTTAACTCTCCTTTGTTTTTATTGCTAATGCATGTAGTTCATTGCCCATTCTACCTTTTAATGAGTTGTAAACCATTTTATGTTGTTCAATTTTACTTTTTCCAGAAAATTGAGAAGAGGTAACAGTAGCTGAATAATGATTTCCATCACCTGCCAAATCTTGTATTTCAACAATTGCATCAGGCATTGCCTCCTTTATAAAATTCTCAATTTCTTTCAAATCCATCGCCATTATTTACTCATATAGTTTGTAAGCCAACTTTTATTTGAAGTTGATAATTCGTCAATTGTAACTTTTGTCTTATCATTAATATATAGTTCATTTTCATTAATTGTGCCAAGTTCATCAAAATGGACTGCATTTTTATGTAATATATCAGCCACTTTTTTAAAATCTTTTTTGTTTATTTCTATAATATATCTACCTTGATCTTCAGCAAAAAAGTATTCTATTTCATTAATTAGATATTTAGGTTTTTTAATATTTATTCCTTTTTTTCCTTTAATACACATTTTTGCTACCGCAGTAATTATACCTCCTAAAGAAACGTCATGAGCACTTTTTATTAAACTATTATCAATCAATTTGAGTAAAGTTTCTCCATTATTTTTTTCATTAAATAAATTTACTTCAGGTGGGGGTCCATTTTTTTCATCTAAAACAGTTCTTGCAAATAAACTTTGATCAATATGTCCTTCGGTTTTTCCAATCACTAAAACCAAATTATCAACTTCTTTAAAATCCATAGTAATCATATTCTTATAATCTTTGATCAAACCAACTCCACCAATTGCTGGTGTAGGTTTTATGCCTTGATCTTTAGTTTGGTTGTAGAAAGATACATTTCCAGAAACCACTGGGAACTTTAAATATTCGCTTGCTTCACCAATACCTTGAACACATTCAACAAACTCGCCCATATTTTCTTCATTTTCTGGACTACCAAAATTTAAACAGTTGGTTATAGCAATTGGTTTTGCACCAACAGATATAAGATTTCTAAAACTTTCACAAACTACTTGTTTTCCTCCAGTTAAAGGGTGAGCCCAACAATATACCGCAGAAGAGTCTACAGAAGCAGCAACAGCTTTATCTGTTCCATGAACTCTAACAACCCCTGCATCTCCACCAGGCTTTTGTATTGTATCTCCCATAACAGTATGATCGTATTGTTGCCAAATCCATTCTTTACTACATACATTTGGATTTGCTAAAATTTTTTTTAATACATCGATAATTTTTAAATGTTTAATATTTTCTTTTTTAATCTTATTTTTTTTAGGAAGTTTTGCTTTTTTCCATTTTCGATCGTACATAGGAGAGTTTTCAACTAAGGTATTAACTGGAATATCTGCAACTTTTTCTTCATCAAAGTAAAGTTCTATTTTTTTAGATTTAGTAGTTTTTCCAATCACTGCAAAATCTAAGTTCCATTTATCAAATATTTTTTTTGCCTGTTCTTCTTTACCGTTTTCTAAAATAATCAACATTCTTTCTTGGCTCTCAGAGAGCATAATTTCGTAAGGTGTCATTTTAGTTTCTCTGCATGGCACTTTGTTTAAATTGATTTCAATTCCAAGGTTTCCTTTAGATGCCATTTCAATACTTGATGATGTTAAACCAGCGGCACCCATATCCTGTATAGCTATAATCGAGTCTCCTGCCATTAACTCTAAACAAGCTTCAAGTAAAAGTTTTTCTGTAAACGGATCTCCTACTTGAACAGTTGGTTTCTTTTCTTCTATTTTTTCATCAAAACTAGCTGAAGCCATACTTGCTCCATGTATTCCATCTCTACCAGTTTTAGACCCAACATAAATAACTGGTTTATTTAAACCTGCAGCTTTAGAGTAAAAAATCTTATCTTTTTTGACCAATCCTAAAGTCATAGCGTTAACCAAAATATTTCCATTATAGGAGTTATCAAAACTTGTTTGACCAGCAATTGTAGGAACACCCATACAATTTCCATAACCACCTATTCCGTGAACAACACCTCTTAATAAATTTTTCGTTTTTTTATGTTGTGGTGATCCAAAATGAATAGAGTTCAAGTTAGCTATTGGTCTTGCACCCATTGTAAATACATCACGCATTATTCCGCCAACTCCAGTAGCAGCACCTTGGTAAGGTTCAATAAATGAAGGGTGATTGTGACTTTCTATTTTAAAAACTATTGCATCATTATCCTCAATATCGATAACACCTGCATTTTCTCCAGGACCTTGGATAACTTTCTTTCCTTTAGTAGGTAGCTTCTTTAAATGTAATCTTGATGATTTATAAGAACAATGTTCATTCCACATTGCAGAAAAAATCCCAAGTTCTGTGATATTAGGTGTTCTCTTTAATAGTTCACAAATTTTAGCGTATTCATCTTTCTTTAAACCGTGATCAACTGCTACTTGTTCGTTTACAATCATTTTAAGTTGTTTATTAAGTTTTTAAAAAATAATGATCCATCTTCACCAGATAATGATGTATCAATCATTCTTTCAGGGTGGGGCATCATACCCAGAACATTTTTTTCTTTATTAAATATACCAGCAATATTTTTTATGGATCCATTAGGATTAAATTGATCTTCTATTTTTCCACTTTCATCACAATAGTTAATAGCTATTTGATTATTATCTTCAATTTCTTTTAATTGATCATTGGTACAAAAATAATTTCCTTCATTATGAGCTATATGAAATTCTAAAACTTCGTTATCAACATTTTTAAAATATTTATTTTTTTTATCGTTAATTTTTACAAAAACGTTTTTACAGATAAATTCTAAATATTTGTTTCTAAGCAAAACACCTGGAACCAAACCAGTTTCTACCAATATTTGAAATCCATTACAGATACCCATAACCATACCTCCTGAATTTGCAAAATTAATTACAGACTGCATTATTTTTGATTTAGATGCCATACTTCCACATCTTAAGTAGTCCCCATATGAAAACCCACCTGGTAATACAACTAAATCACTTTTTGGCAATTCAGCATCTGCATGCCAGACCATTTTATTTTTGAACCCAAATTTTTTTAGAGCAACATCCATGTCTCTGTCGCAATTTGAACCAGGAAAAGTAATAACTGATGATTTCATTAATTACTTAGGATCAATAATTTTATAATTTTCTATTACAAGATTTGCCAAAAGTTTTTTACACATTTCTTCAACTTTTGCTTTTGCTTTGTCGTTATCTGTTTCTTTACTGTCTATTTCAAAATACTTTCCTTGTCTTACTTCATTAACATCATTGAAACCCATTCCATCCAAAGTTTGATGAATAACCTTTCCCTGTGGATCAAGAACATCCTTCTTTAAAGTTATTATTACTGAGATTTTCATTTCTTCTTTCTTTTTACAGATGAAAGCTGGGTGACATTTACAGCAGAAACATTTGATTGTTCATGAAGTATCCCAAGCCTTTTTGCAACCTCTGTATATGCAGGGATTAGATCTCCTAAATCTTTTCTAAATCTATCTTTATCGAGTTTTTTATCTGTTAAAGTATCCCACAATCTGCATGTGTCAGGGCTTATTTCGTCAGCCAATATAATTTGAGTTTTTTCACTTTCATGAGTGAAACCAAATTCAACTTTAAAATCTACTAATTTTATTCTGACACCTCTAAACATTCCTAGTAAAAAATCATTTAATCTAGATAGATTTTCATCAATCCAATCAAGCTGCATTTCATTAAGCCAATTAAAAGTTAAAATATGTTCACGACTAATTATTGGATCTCCAAGCTTATCATCTTTTAGACAGTATTCTATCAATGGTCGTTCAAGGACGGTTCCTTCCTCAATACCTAATCTTTTAGTTAATGATCCGGTTGCAATGTTTCTTACTATAAATTCTATTGGTATTATATCAACTAGCTTGACCAGTTGTTCTCTCATATTAATTCTTTTTACTAAATGATTTTTAATTCCAACCTCAGATAAATTTGAAAGTATATGCTCAGATATTCTATTATTTAAAACGCCTTTACCTTCAATGGTAGTTTTTTTTTGATTATTGAATGCAGTTGCATCATCTTTAAAATATTGGATAACTAAATTTTTATCACTTGTTGCATAAATTATTTTAGCTTTTCCTTCGTATAATTTTTTTCCTTTTTTCATTATTTAAAAACTCTTCTAAAGATAAAATTTACATTTTTAAAGTGTTTAGAATAATTAAATATAGTCTTTAGTTTTTTTGGTGAAATTTTACTCATTATAAATTTATCAGATGAAATAACATCAATTAAATTTAAATTTTCTGCAAAACATTTTTTTGCATAAGATTGTACCATTTTGTATGATTTTTCTCTGCTCAATCCTGCCTTAGTTAACTCCAGCATAACTTCTTGAGAGAAAATTAAACCTTTTGTTAAATTTAAATTTTCAAGCATTTTTTTCGGATAAATAATCATGTTATCTAAAATATTTGTTAGCCTAACTAATGCAAAATCAGTTGTTATATTAGCATCTGGTCCAATATTTCTTTCAACACTGGAATGAGAAATGTCTCTTTCATGCCAAAGCGCTATATTTTCAAGTGCTGGTACAACTGTACTTCTAATCATTCTAGCTAAACCGGTAAGATTCTCACTTAAAATAGGATTTTTTTTATGAGGCATTGCAGATGAACCTTTTTGATTTTTAGAGAAATATTCTTGTAGTTCATAAACTTCTGTTCTTTGCAGGTGTCTTATTTCAACTGCCACTCTCTCTATGGAGCCTGCAATAATTCCTAAAACAGAAAAATAAAATGCATGTCTATCCCTTGGAATTACTTGTGTGGAAATTGGCTCAACTTTTAGACCTAATTTTTTTGCCACATGTTTTTCAACATTTGGATTGACGTTAGCAAATGTTCCAACAGCACCAGATATTGCACAAGTTGATACTTCATCTATCGCATCTTTTAATCTATTTCTGTTTCTTTTAAATTCCTCATAAAATGAAGCCAATTTTAATCCAAAAGTAATTGGTTCAGCATGGATACCGTGGCTTCTTCCCATACATGGTGTAAATTTATATTTTTTGGCTTGTTTTTTTAAAACTTTTAAAATTTGATCTATATCTTTTAAAATGATTTTACCTGATTGGACTAATTGAATATTAAAACTAGTATCTAAAATATCTGATGATGTCATTCCTTGATGTAGGTAACGTGCTTTAATTCCAGCTTTTTCAGTTACTGAGGTAAGAAATGCTATTACGTCATGTTTTACCTCAGATTCTATTTTGTGAATTCTGCTTACATTAATTCTGGCTTTTTTTTTAACTATTGAAGCAACACCTCTTGGAATTTGACCAAGTTTTTCCATTGCTTCTGCAGCTGCAACCTCAACATCTAACCAGATTTTGTATTTATTTTCTTCTGACCAAATATCAGTTAATTCTTTTCGCGAGTATCTTTTAATCATTAATTATAAGTATGGAGGCTTAGAATAACCTTTAGCAGATTCTGTAAAGATTTCATAACCATTTTCAGTAATTCCTAACGTATGTTCAAATTGTGCAGATAAAGATTTATCTTTTGTAACAGCTGTCCAACCGTCATTTAACATTTTAACATCATATTTTCCTTCATTTATCATTGGTTCTATCGTAAATGTCATACCAGGTCTTAATTCCATACCTGTATTTTTTCTACCATGGTGTAAAATATTTGGCGGCTCATGAAATGTTGTACTTATTCCGTGACCACAAAAATCCCTGACGACTGAAAATCCTTTTTCTTCCACAAAAGATTGTATCTCATAACCGATATCTCCCAATTTAATTCCTGGTTTTAAAATTTTAATTGCTCTCATCATAGATTCATAAGTAGCATCTATAAGATTGTTTAACTTTACTGGAGTTTTTCCAATACAAAACATTCTGCTTGTATCACCGTAATGTTCATCAACAATTGCTGTCACATCAACGTTTACAGCATCACCTTCTTGTAAAATTCTATCCGAGGGTATTCCGTGGCACACAACATGATTTAAAGATGTGCATAAAGATTTTGTAAACCCTCTATAATAGAGTGGGGCAGAATGCCCACCGTTGTCTCTAATAAATTCATATCCAAGTTTATCAATATGATCAGTAGATACACCTTCTTTAATATTTTCAGTTAACATATCTAAAGTTCTTGCAGCCAAGTTCCCAGCAATTCTCATTTTTTCAAATTTTTCTTTATAATCAGTCATCTATAATTTTTAATTTTTTATCTATAAAAATTTTTTTAGAACTTATATCACATCTATACGCTAAAAAATTTACACCAGCTTTTTTAGCTATTAAATAAGTCTTATAATATTCTTCATCTATATCTTTAGCTATTTTAAAATATTTCATATTTTGGATTTGAACTAAAAATATTAAGTATGTTTTATAACTTTTTTTTATGGCATCAATAAGGGTTAATAAATGCTTTGTTCCCCTTGCTGTTGGCGCATCTGGAAATTCAGCAGTATCCTTATTTCTAAATAAAGTAACATTTTTAACTTCAACAAAGGTTTTTTGTGTCTTTTTTTCTAATAAAAAATCGAATCTTGTTTCTTTATTAAAAAAAACCTCAGGCTTTATAATGTCATTATTCTTTAGTTCATTTATTAGATTATTTTTGAGACCATGCTCAACTATTCTATTTGCCATATGAGTATTTACTCCAACTAAATTTTTTCTAGATTTAATAATCTCCAATCCATATTTAAGTTTCCTTTTTGGATCATTATTAGGAAGCAAATAAACTTCATTACCCTCATTTAACAAACCTTTCATTGATCCCGTGTTAGGACAATGAGCTGTGACAATTTCTTTACTTAGCTTAACATCAGTAAAAAACCTTTTATAACGTTTGATTAGTTTGCCTTTTAATAAAGACTTGGTAAATTCCATTACTAAATTATATATTTCATATGAATAAAAAAGCAAAAGTTAATGCATCAATTTTAATCATTGGTAACGAGATTTTATCTGGCAGAACCCAAGATACCAATACCTCAACTTTAGCAATTTGGCTAAATTCAATTGGTGTAAATGTTGCAGAAGTTAGAGTGATTCCTGATGTTGAGCAGACAATTGTTGATACTTTAAATTTTCTTAGATCTACATACGATTATGTTTTTACAACTGGTGGTATTGGACCAACGCATGATGATATTACTGCTCGATCAGTTTCAAAAGCATTTGCAATTAAATACGAAGTCCATGAAGAGGCTTTTAAAATTTTAGAAGCTTATTATCAACCTGGTGAATTTAATGAGGGTAGACAAAAAATGGCATGGATGCCAGAGAATGCAAAATTAATTTTAAATCCAACAAGTGGTGCCCCAGGATTTAATGTTGAAAATGTTTTTTCTTTACCTGGCGTTCCTTCTATTTTGAAATCTATGTTAGGTGGTTTAACAAATAAAATTGTTGGTGGAGAACCAATTAAAAGTCTTACAATAAGTTTAAAAACAGTAGAAAGTGAAATAGCAAACTCTTTAACTAAAGTACAAAATGATAATAAAGATGTTGAAATTGGTAGCTACCCATTTTTTCATGCAGGAAAATTAGGAGTTTCAATTGTAATTAGATCTGAGGATCAAAATAAAATTGATAATTGCAATTCTCAAATTTTAAAATTTGTAAATGAGAAAAAAATTGAGGTAGTAGATAGATAATGCTGTATTTTGCCTATGGAAGTAATCTTCATCATTTTCAAATGAAGCGTAGATGTAAAGATAGTATTTTCTTAAAAAAAATAAATTTAAAAGATTTTAGATTAACTTTTAGAAGCAAATATAGAGCTGCAGATATACAGCCTAAAAAAAATTCTATAGTTCCAGGAGCTTTATTTGAAATTTCAAAAAGTGATGAAAAAAAATTAGATGTTTATGAAGATTTTCCAATTCTTTATAAAAAATACTACTTTTATTATTATGGAAAAAAAGTGATGACTTATACAATGGTAAAAAAATCACCATTCAAATTTCCAACCGAAAGATATTTAAATGTTGTAAAAAGAGGTTATAGAGATTGTAAACTTGATAAAAGTTTTTTAATAAAAGCATTACAAACATAATTTAAAATGTTTTTACACACAAAATTAGAGACTAGAACTAATCCAATTAGAATAGCTTTTATTGGATGTGGAAAATTTGTTAGCATGTTTTTGGCACAATATAATCATTTAAATAAAATACACATCGATAGCATTGTTGACATCAATATTAACCAAGCTAAAAAAAATTGTTCAAATAGTGGTCTTAGTTCTAAAAGTATAGATAAAATTAATTTTTCGAACTCGCTAGATGAAATTTTAGATAGAGATATAGAAATATTTATAGAAGCTACAGGAAATCCAATTATAGGTACAGTGCATGCGGATAAAATAATAAAAAATAAAAAGAATGTAATTTTAGTCAATGTTGAAGCTGATATTACATGTGGGAAATATCTTTCAGATTTGGCAAAAAAAAATAATGTAATTTGTTCAATGGCTTATGGTGATCAACCTTCATTAATTCTAGAACAAATTGAATGGGCAAGATTAAACGGTTTCGAAGTTATTTGTGCTGGAAAAGGTACCAAGTATCACCCATCATTTGAATATTCTACTCCTGATACAGTTTGGGGACATTATGGTTTAACTAAAGAAAGAGCAGAAAACGAATCTGGAATGAATCCCAAAATGTTTAATAGTTTTTTGTGTGGAGATAAATCAGCAATAGAAATGTGTGCCGTAAGTAATGCTGCAAATTTAAAATGTCCGATTAATGGTTTAACTTTTCCTCCAGTTGGTGTTTATGATATTGCCAAGAAAATGATTCCTAAAAAAGATGGAGGATTAATTGATAGTGCAGGGCAGGTAGAGGTAATATCAAGTATCGATTTAGAAAAAAAAAATATTGAAAATGATTTAAGATGGGGTGTTTACATTGTTTTAAAAGCAAAAAACGAATACGTAAAAAATTGTTTCAAAGATTATGGAATGGTTACAGATTCCTCTGGTAATTATTCTGCTATCTGGAGGCCATATCATTATATAGGTTTAGAGCTCGCTCAATCTATATACTCTATAGCTTTAGATAATAGAGCAACTGGTTTTACAAAAAATTACAATGCCGAAGTTGCTAGTATTGCAAAAAAGAATTTAAAAAAAGGTGAAAAACTCGACGGTGAGGGTGGATTTTGTGTAAGAGGTAGATTGATAACTTCAGAAAAATCAAAAAATGAAAAAATATTGCCGTTAGGTCTTACTGATAATGCTATATTAAAAAAAGATATTAGTAAGGATGAAATAATTAAATTAGAGGATGTAGAGCTTAATTTACCAAAAGAGGTAGTAGAGGCTAGAGATTATCAATACAATTTAATATAGTTGAGTTATAAATAATTGAATATATAACAATGAAATTCATTAATGCCCTCGTGGTGAAATTGGTAGACACAAAGGACTTAAAATCCTTGCCGCTTGCGGAGTGCCAGTTCGAGTCTGGCCGAGGGCACCATTAAATGAACAAGTTGCAAATTATTTCTGATAAAAATAAAAAATCCTTAAATATAAAAAATATTTTATTAAAAAAAATTAGTTCTCACAATTTTCAAAACAAAAATTTAACTATCGTTATTGGAGGTGATGGTTTTATGCTCCAAACTCTTAAAAGAAACAAGAATTTAAATAAATTTTTCTATGGGATTAACTCTGGAAATTATGGTTTTCTAATGAATAAATTTTCCTCGAAAGATATTATAAAAAACCTTTCTAAAGCAAATATGGTTTCAATTTCTCCTTTAGAAATGATTGTAAGAAATAAAAATAATCAAATCAAAAAATCTATAGCGATTAATGAGGTTTCTGTATTAAGACAGAGCAGACAAGCAGCTTCGTTGTCAATTAAACAAGGTTCCAGACAAATTATAAAAAAATTAGTTTCCGATGGAGTTTTAGTTTCCACACCTGCTGGGAGCACTGCTTACAACCTGTCTGTACATGGTCCTATATTAAGTCTTCATTCAAAAAAATTATCTATATCTCCAATTAGCGCATTTAGACCAAGAAGGTGGAAGGGTAAAATAGTTAATGATAAATCTAAAATTGTTATCACAAATTTAAATCCATCCAAGAGACCCATTAGTGCAGTAGCAGATAATTTAGAAGTAAGAAATGCAAAATCTATTATTGTAAGAATTAATAATAAAATTAAATTTAATCTGCTTTATGATAAAAATAGAAGTCTACAAAAAAAAATTAAAATTGAACAAATTAGAAAAGAAACTAGTTAAAAATAAATAAATTTAAAATTTAATAATAAACATTAGTTAAGTTAATTAGATAATATTTTAACATTCTCTTGATTTTTTTTTATAATAAAGAGCCATGCTTTCCTATTATTATTCGATTTATAGTCGAATTGATGTTCTATTGAAATTTGAGTTCCAAACCACATAGTAAAAATATATGGTAAGGAAGTGGGACGAGCACCAAAAGGATCCATTTTAGATGTTCCATCAGAACCATGAGCATCTGTATGTTCGACTATTAATATTCCATCTTTTTTTAATTGAGACAGCCAGGTTTGAATAGCTACTTTTGGTTGCCAGGATTGATCAAGAGAATTAGTATAAACAAAATCTTTTGAATTAATCCACTTTTCATTAATGTTATGAAAATCCCATTGAATAGAATTTTCATAGTCATTTGCAGTAGGTGAAATATCAGTTCCAAAAGCATCAATTTTATTTGAAATTTTCATTAAATAATTTTGTTCAAAACCGTTTCTTGATCCATGACAAATTCCAAAGATTTTTTTATTCTCACTAAATTTTTCATGTAAAATATTTGCAATTATTGATAATGTCTTTTCGTCAGCCCAAACTGCATTAATTTTTCTCTTATTATGAAATATTTGTGTATTTTTATATTCTTCGTATGAAGAGTAATTATATAAATAAAAATCTAAAAGACTTTTCTTTTTTACTAAACTTAAATTTAGTTTGCCAAGCAATAAGTTTATAAATTTGAATAATAATGATTTTATTTTCATACTTTACTATACCATATTTAAAAAAGTTGATTTTGGCATAAATTGAATAAAAATAATATAATAGTGATCAGTCTAAAATTTTTATTTTTCTATATTTAAGACAATTTGTTAAAAAAATTAAAATTTATTGTTTTAAAATTGCTAACTAGAGTTGTTTTAATATAATAAGAAAATTTAGATGTCTAAAATTATTTATATAGATATTGGAACACATTTTGGACAGGAGTATGATTCTCTTTTCGGTTCTAATTTAAGTTATTTTAAAAAAGCCATAAGAAGAATAATAGGATATTACATTTATAATAGAGGAAAAAAACTAACTATAAATCAATTTTATTCAATTTTTAAACTAAGAAATAAATTTACAGAATTAAGAAATAATTTTCTTATTTATTTTGTTGAAGCAAATCCAAAAATAATAATAAAAAAAAAGGTTTATAGTAAAGCTGATTGTGTTTTCAATTTTGCTTTAACTAATAACAACTCTATAGATATAACGAAATTATACATAGCTAAAAACAATCCTTTATCGCATAGCAACTCAATATTTAAAAAAAAATTTAATACATTCGGTTGGAAAACAGATAAATTTATTCCAACTATCGGGGTCCCAGCAAAAGAATTTTTTTATATATTAAAAAACCATATTGATAATTTTGTTACTGAATATTTAGTGGTATTAAGAATAAATTGTGAAGGTGTTGAAGATGATATAATATACGAAGCCCACTCTCAATTTAAAAACAAACTTGCTTTAATATCAGGATCATTAAAAGATGTTAAAATTTGTAAAAGCGACTTGCACTATAATAAAATGATTAATTATATGAAATTAAATAAATTACCTTTTGTTTCATTTTCACCTTCAATTGAAACATGGTTTGATGCTCATAGATCTATAATTAAAATTTATAAAGATTTAAAAAATAAGTCCTAATTTAATATATTAATTGGGATTAGAGATGGTGCCCCCGCACGGATTCGAACCGCGGACCTATTGATTACAAATCAATTGCTCTACCAGCTGAGCTACAAGGGCATGCGCAATAATTATTAACTATTTGTTAAATAATCAACTATTTTTTTTTATATAACTAAGGTGATGAAACACTATTGCAGCACTATTTGAGATATTTAAACTTTCTATATCCTCATTAATATTAATTTTAACAAAAAAATCTGCATATTTACCTGTATGCTGTCTCATACCAAATCCTTCTGATCCAAATAGAAGAATGTTATTTCCTTCCCATTTTATGTCTGTAAAATCTTTTTGACCTTTTGCATCAAAACCATAAACCCAGAAATTTTTTTCTCTTAAATTTTTTAAAGTGGAATTAATATTAGATACCTGGAATATATTTACATGTTCC
This sequence comes from uncultured Pelagibacteraceae bacterium, assembly GCA_902624015.1. Classification (GTDB taxonomy): domain Bacteria; phylum Pseudomonadota; class Alphaproteobacteria; order Pelagibacterales; family Pelagibacteraceae; genus Pelagibacter. The sequence goes on along the minus strand of CACNVV010000001.1, from coordinate 10,339 downwards.
ATACATCCACTAGCTGATTTATACATCAACTTACTATCTCTAGGAAAATGTCTTTCTTTAATTATTATTCCGTCTATGTCAAATGAAGCAGCACTTCTTATCAATGAACCTATATTTCTTGGATCTGTAACTTCATCAAGACATACAAATGTTAAATTTTTTTTATCTTTAATAAATTGTTTTAAATCTGGTTGATCTAAATGCTCAATCTCAGCAACATAACCATTATGCATCAACTGTTCTTTTGAGGCATATTTGTCTAATTCTTTTTTTGACCTAAAGTAAACTTTAACATCTTCTAAAATATTTTTATTAGGGTTTTTTCTGTGAATATTTTTTTTAGACTCCTCCGTTAAAAATACTCTTAAAACCTTTCTTTTAGGGTTTCTAAGAGCTTCAATTACGGCATGTTGTCCAACTATGAAAAAAGATGATTTATTCATAAATTACCATCTGTTTTATACGGTTTTTTTAATATTTTCCTATTAAATCACGTGTTGCATTTGCATAAATAAAATATATAAAACGCTTGTTATTTGAAGCTTTATTGAACAAGGGGACACTTCCCCAAAGGAGGGGTTCCAGAGCGGTCAAATGGGGCGGGCTGTAAACCCGTTGACTTCGGTCTTCGAAAGTTCGAATCTTTCCCCCTCCACCATTTAATAAATTTTAAATAACATGGAGTGTTACTCTTGGGGTTGTGCGGGTGTAGTTCAATGGTAGAACGCTAGCCTTCCAAGCTGGATGTAAGGGTTCGATTCCCTTTACCCGCTCCAAGAAATTAAAATTAGAGAAACAAAAAAACTGAGGTAAAAACGTAATGTCAAAAGAAAAATTTGTAAGAAATAAACCCCACTGTAACATTGGGACTATTGGTCATGTCGACCATGGTAAAACAACTCTCACTGCTGCAATTACAAATGTATTAGCACAAGCTGGTGGTGGAACTGCAGTTGCTTATGATCAAATTGATAAAGCACCTGAAGAAAAAGAGAGAGGTATAACAATTTCAACGGCTCACGTAGAGTATGAAACTGAAAAAAGACACTATGCTCACGTAGATTGTCCTGGTCACGCTGATTATGTTAAAAATATGATCACTGGTGCTGCACAAATGGATGGAGCAATTCTAGTTGTTAATGCAGCTGATGGTCCAATGCCACAAACAAGAGAACATATTCTGTTAGGAAGACAAGTAGGTATTCCTGCAATTGTTGTTTACTTAAATAAAGTAGACCAAGTAGATGATAAAGAAATGATAGAACTTGTTGAAGAGGAAATTAGAGAACTTTTAACTTCATACAAATACCCAGGTGATAAAACACCAATTGTTAAAGGTTCGGCTTTAGCAGCAGTTGAGGGTAGAGATGATGAAATTGGAAAAAATTCAATTTTAGAATTAATGAAAGCTGTTGATGAACATATCCCACAACCAGCTAGAGAGGTTGACAAACCATTTTTGATGCCGATTGAAGACGTGTTCTCAATCTCTGGTAGAGGAACAGTTGCAACTGGTAGAGTAGAATCAGGTGTAATTAAAACTGGAGAAGAAGTTGAAATAGTTGGAATTAAAGAAACAAAAAAATCAGTTTGTACTGGAGTTGAAATGTTTAGAAAACTTTTAGACTCAGGTGAGGCTGGTGATAACGTTGGAATATTATTAAGAGGTATTGAAAGAACTGACATCGAAAGAGGTCAAGTTCTTTGTAAGCCTGGTTCAATAACTCCACATACTAAATTTGAAGCTCAAGCTTATGTACTTAAAAAAGATGAGGGTGGAAGACATACACCTTTCTTTACTAAGTACAGACCTCAGTTTTATTTTAGAACAACAGACGTTACAGGTGAAGTAGAGTTGCCAGCTGGTACAGAAATGGTTATGCCAGGTGATGATGCTAAATTTACAGTTAAACTAATTACACCAATTGCTATGGCAGAGAAATTAAACTTTGCAATTAGAGAAGGTGGAAGAACTGTTGGAGCAGGAGTTGTAACTAAAATTATAGAGTAACTCTATAAATAGGAGTGTAGCTCAATTGGTAGAGCGCCGGTCTCCAAAACCGGAGGCTGAGGGTTCGAGTCCCTCCGCTCCTGCCAATTTGAGCTGATAAGATTATGAGAAACCCGATTAAGTTTATACAAGAAGTGAAACAAGAAGCATATAAGGTTACTTGGCCAACATGGAAAGAGACATTACAAGGAGCTTTAATGGTATTTGTGATGGCAGTTGTTATGTCTTTATTTTTTCTTCTTTTAGATCAGGTTTTAAAATTTTTCTTAGAACTTTTACTTAAAGTGAGTATTTAATGAAAAATTGGTACATCGTTCAATCTCACTCTAGCTTTGAGAATAAAGTAGCTTCATTAATTAAAGAGGAGGCAGACAAAGCTAAAATTGCTGACAAATTTGAAGAAATTATTGTGCCTACCCATGATGTTACTGAAGTTAAAAGAGGCAAAAGAATTCAAAGAAAAAAAAAATACTTTCCAGGATATGTATTAATAAAAAGTGAGATGGACAATAATATCTATCATATGATTAAGAATATAAAAAGAGTAAGTGGTTTCCTTGGCACCAAAGGTATCCCTGTGCCAGTCTCAGACAAAGAAGTAGAGAAGATTTTGGGTCAGATTAAAGATGGTGTTGCGCAGCCAAAATCAGGTGTAGATTACAGCGTTGGAGAAAAAGTTCAGGTTGTAGATGGACCATTTGCATCATTTACTGGAATGATTGAAGAAATTGATGAAGAAAAAGCTAGACTTAAGGTGTCAGTTTCTATATTTGGTCGTCCTACACCAGTAGATTTAGAATATAATCAGGTTGAAAAGGCAAGTTAATGGCAAAAGAAATTAGTGGATTTATAAAATTACAAATTAAAGGCGGTCAAGCTAATCCAGCCCCACCTGTTGGTCCTGCATTAGGTCAACGAGGTGTAAATATTATGGAGTTTTGTAAAGCATTTAATGATAAAACTAAATCAATGGCAGGCAAACCTGTGCCAGTAGAAATCACTGTATATAAAGACAAAAAATTTGATTTTAAAATTAAATCACCTCCAGCATCTTTTTATATAAAAGAAGCTGTAAAACTTAAAGGTGGGTCTAAAGAACCTGGACGAAATATTGTTGCCTCAATTTCTAAAAAACAATTAGAGAGTATAGCAAAAGAAAAAATGAATGATTTAAATGCTCATGATATTGAAGAAGCTATAAAAATTATTGCAGGATCAGCTAGATCAATGGGTATTGAGGTAAAAGAATAATGGCATCAAAAAGATACAAAAAATTACCTGAAAAGACAAAAGACTTGAGTGCAGAGTCTATAGAAAAGTTATTACCAGAACTTAAAAAAAACTGCACAACTAAATTTGATGAGTCTTTAGATATAAGTTTTCAAATAAATCACAAACAAAAAAAAAGTGAAGTTAATATTAGAACAGTAGTTAATTTACCTGGTGGCACAGGTAAGAAAGTTAAAGTTGCTGTAGTTTGTGAGTCTAATAAAGAACAAGATGCAAAAGAAGCAGGTGCAGATATCGTAGGTGGTGATGAATTTGTTGAAAGAATTAAAGGTGGTGAATTAAATTTTGAAAAATTAATTTGTACGCCGGGAATGATGATTAAACTTTCTAAGTTAGGAAAAGTTTTAGGACCAAAAGGTTTAATGCCTAATCCAAAGCTTGGTTCAGTTTCTGAAAATATTAAAGAAGCAGTAACTAATGCTAAATCTGGTCAAGTAGAAATTAGAAATGATAAAGATGGAAATATTGGAGTTAGTATTGGTAAAAAATCCTTTAGCGATGATCAATTACTAAAAAACTACAATGCAATTTTAGATGCTTTAGAGAAAGAAAAATCAAACAACACTTTAAAAGGTGATTTAATTAGAAGTGTATTTGCTACATCAACAATGGGTGTTTCATATAAAGTTAAATTAGGTAAATCGATATAGTTATGATGAATAAAGAACAAAAGAAAAATTATATTGAAGAAATGACTAGTAAGTTTGAAAACAGCAAAGCTGTCATGGTTACTCATTATCAAGGTTTAACAATGACTCAATTAGATGAATTGAGAGCAAAAATGAGAGAGCATGGAATCATTTTCAAAATAACAAAAAATAGAATTACAAAATTAGCTTTAGAAAAAACAAAGTGTAAAGATTTATCGAATTTATTTACTGGTCCTACAGCAGTTGCATTTGGAGAGGATGCTATAATGTCAGCAAGGATTCTTTCAAAATTTGCAAAAGATAACGAAAACTTAAAATTAATTGGTGGAATTATGGATAACGAGGTCTTAGATCAGGCCGGTGTCCAAAATGTAGCTAGTTTACCTACATTAGATGAAGCAAGAGCCAATATTGTGGGTATTTTGAACGCTTCTGCATCTAAATTAATCAGTATTTTGCTTGCACATTCAGAAAAAATGAGTAGTTTGTCGGCAGAAAATTCTGAAACACAACCTAAAGAGTAATACATATGCCTGACCTAAACAAAATTATAGAAGACTTATCAAGTTTGACTGTTGCAGAGGCAGCTGAACTATCAAAACAATTAGAAGAAAAATGGGGTGTAACTCCAATGGCAGCAGCAGCTCCAGCAGCAGCAGGTGGTGCGGCTCCAGCAGAAGACAAAGATGATTTTACAATCATGCTAGTTTCTGCAGGTGATAAAAAGATTAATGTTATTAAAGAAGTAAGAGCAGCTACTTCATTAGGATTAAAAGAAGCTAAAGATCTTGTAGAGGGAGCACCAAAAGAAGTTAAATCAGGTGTAAACAAAAAAGAAGCTGAAGAGATCAAGGCTAAGTTAGAAGCTGCTGGCGCTAAAGTAGAACTTAAATAAATTAAAAAGAAAGAATTCAAATACTGATTATTTTTTAATCAGTATTTATAAATATAGATGCAATTATCTTTTACTGAAAAGAAAAATATTAGAAAAAGTTTTGGTAAACTAAAAGAAAGTTTATCAATTCCAAATTTAATTGAAGTTCAAAAAAATTCTTACAAAGAATTAACAGATTTTAATGTTGAAGCATCTGAGCTTACAAAAGGCTTTGATAGAGTTTTTAAAAGTATTTTTCCAATTGAAGATTTAAATGATAAGGCAACCTTAGAATATGTTTCTTATAGATTAGAAAAACCAAAATTTGATGTTGATGAGTGCATTACACGAGGTTTAACTTATTCTTCTGCATTGAAGTGCACTCTTAGACTAGTTGTTTATGAAATAGATCAAGAAAATAATACTAAAGATATTTTATCTGCAAAAGAACAAGAAGTTTACATGGGCGAAGTACCCATGATGACTAATAGTGGAACTTTTATAACTAATGGGGTTCAACGTGTTGTCGTTAATCAGATGCATAGAAGTCCAGGTGTTTTTTTTGATCACGATAAGGGGAAAACTCATGCAAGCGGTAAATTACTTTTTAATTGCAGAGTAATACCTAATAGAGGGTCTTGGTTAGATTTTGAATATGATGTTAAAGATTTTTTATATTTTAAAATTGACAGAAAAAAAAAAATTTTTTCATCTACTTTATTATTAGCTTTAGGTTATACAAAATCAGAAATAGTAGATGAGTTCTATGAAAGTGAACAATATAATTTTGATCCAAAAACAGAAAAATGGAAAACTAAATTTAATCCAGAAAACTATAAGGCAAAAAATTTCTCAGAAGAAGTAATTGATGCAAAGACTGGTGAAGTAGTAATTAAATTAGGTGATAAGATTAATTTTTTAAGTGCAAAAAAATTAGCTAACGATGGTTTGAAAGACATACTAGTTTCTAGAGAGTCATTATTTGGTAAATTTTTACACAGAGATGTAAAAGTTAATGACGAAGAAGATGGTGTGTTTAAAATTGGGACTGAATTAAATGATACAATAATTCAACAAATTTTAGATGCAAATATACAAACACTTCAAATTTCTGTTACAAACTCTATAAATAAAGGTCCTTATCTACTTGCAACTATTTTAGCTGATAAAAATAATACTAAAGACGAAGCTATCACAGAAATTTATAAAATGTTAAGACCTGGTGAACCGCCAACCATAGAGATAGCAACTCAAATATTTAATAATCTATTCTTTAGCTCAGATAGATATGATTTGTCTGATGTAGGGAGAGTAAAAATGAACTCAAGATTAAATCAAGAATGTTCAGATAAAATTACAATTCTAAGAAACGATGACATCATTGCAATCATTCACAAAATGTTAGACTTAAGAGATGGCAAAGATGATGTTGATGATATTGATCACTTAGGAAATAGAAGAGTTCGATCAGTAGGTGAATTGGTTGAAAACCAAGCAAGGATTGGTGTTTACAGAATGGAAAGGGCTATCAAAGAAAAAATGACAACTTTAGACGTTGAGTCAGCAATGCCGCAAGATTTAATTAATGCAAAACCATTAACAGTTTCGTTAAAAGATTTCTTTGCAAGTTCACAACTTTCTCAATTTATGGATCAAACAAATCCATTATCTGAAATTACTCATAAAAGAAGAGTTTCAGCTTTGGGTCCAGGAGGACTTACTAGAGAAAGAGCAGGTTTTGAAGTACGTGATGTTCATCCCACACATTACGGAAGGATATGTCCTATTGAAACACCTGAAGGACCAAACATCGGGTTGATAAACAGTTTATCTACGTATGCAAAAATTAATAAATACGGTTTTATTGAAAGTCCATACAAAAAAGTAAAAGATGGTATTGTACAGGAAAAAGTTGAATATCTTTCAGCAATGGAAGAAACAAAATTCACTATTGCTCAAGCAAATACTAAACTTGATAAAAATGGAAAAATCATTGAAGAACTAGTTTCTTGCAGACAGAATCTGAATTTTCTTTTAGCTAAACCTGATGTAATTGATTATATAGATGTATCACCAAAACAACTTGTTTCAGTTGCAGCTTCATTAATTCCATTTCTAGAAAATGATGATGCTAATAGGGCATTAATGGGGTCTAACATGATGAGACAAGCCGTACCTTTATTAAAACCAGAGGCACCGCTTGTTGGAACCGGAATTGAAAGTGATGTAGCACTTGATTCAGGTGTTACTATTGTTGCGAAAAGAGATGGTATAGTTGACAAGATAGACGGTAAAAGAATTGTTATAAAGGTTACAGATGAAACAGATTATAGTAAGTCGGGTGTAGATATTTATAACCTTCAAAAATTTAAAAGATCAAATCAAAATACATGCATCAATCAAAGACCTTTAGTTAGAGTTGGTGATAAAGTAAAAACAGGGGATATTATTGCTGATGGACCTTCTACAAAAATAGGTGAGTTAGCTTTAGGTAAGAATGTAACTGTAGCATTCATGCCTTGGCAAGGATATAATTTCGAAGACTCTATATTAATTTCAGAAAGATGTGTAACTGATGACGTATTTACTTCAGTTCATATTGAAGAATACGAAATTATGGCAAGAGATACAAAGTTAGGTGAAGAAGAAATCACTCGAGACATACCTAATGTTAACGAAGAGGCTTTAAAAAATCTAGATGAATCAGGTGTAGTTTATATTGGTGCAGAAGTAAATGCAGGTGATATTTTGGTTGGAAAAGTAACACCAAAAGGTGACTCCGCATCTGGTCCTGAAGAAAAATTATTGAGATCAATTTTTGGTGAGAAAGCAATTGATGTAACAGATACCTCTCTACGAATGTCGAGAGGAGCTAGTGGTACAGTAGTTGATGTAAGAGTATTTAACAGACATGGAATTGAGAAAGATGAAAGATCAATTACAATCGAAAGAGCAGAAATTGAAGAAGTTCAACAAGATAAAATTGTTGAGGAAGAAATTTTGGAGAGAAGCATAAAACAGAGGGCTTCAGAATTTTTATCAGGGAGCACATTAACAAAAAAAGTAAAAGATTTAACTGAAGGTACCAAATTAGATTTTGATAACATTAAGAATCTGTCAATTAATGATGTTTTCAAATTAACAGTTGGAAATGTTAACGATGAAGCAACTCTTGCTAAATTAAAAGATCAATATAACAAAGCAAAACAAGACATAACTGAAAGATTTGAAGATAAAGTTTTAAAAATTAGAAGTGGTGATGACTTATTACCAAGCGTTATGAAGATGGTTAAAGTTTTTGTTGCGATTAAAAGAAGATTAAGACCTGGTGATAAGATGTCAGGAAGACACGGTAACAAAGGAGTTGTTAGTAAAATTGTACCTGTTGAAGATATGCCATATAGAGAAGACGGTAGACCAGTTGATATTGTATTAAACCCATTAGGAGTTCCAAGCAGGATGAATGTTGGTCAAATTCTTGAGACTCATTTAGGTTGGGCTTGCAAAGAATTTGGTGAGAAAGTTAAAGATTTAGTAAATGAAAATAATAAAAAATTTGAAAAAACAGAAAAAATAGAAAAATTTTTAAAATCGGTTTATGGCGAAGAAATTTTTAATGAAAAAGTAGATAAACTTAATAAGAGTGAATTTAAAGATCTTTGTGAGAATCTACAGAATGGTATTGCAATCTCAACACCTGTTTTTGATGGTGCTAAAGAAAAAAATGTTACTGAGATGCTTGAGTTAGCAAATTTACCTGGATCAGGGCAAACATATTTATGGGATGGAAGAACTGGAGAAAAATTCGATAGACCAGTGACTGTAGGTATAATCTATATGTTAAAACTTCATCACTTAGTAGAAGACAAAATTCATGCAAGATCTACAGGTCCTTATAGTTTAGTTACTCAACAACCTTTAGGTGGTAAAGCCCAATTAGGTGGTCAAAGATTTGGTGAAATGGAAGTATGGGCACTTGAAGCATATGGTGCTTCTTACACATTACAAGAAATACTGACTGTTAAATCTGATGATGTTGCTGGAAGAGTTAAAGTTTATGAAACGATAGTTAAAGGTGAGGAAAACTTTGAATCAGGAATACCAGAGTCATTTAACGTATTAGTTAAAGAAATTAAATCATTAGCATTAAATGTGGAGCTTAATTAATGAAAAAAGAATTAACAGATCTATTTAAGGGCGGCGAGATTTCAGAAGCTCAGAATTTTAATAGCATAAAAATTTCACTAGCAAGCCCAGAAAAAATTAAATCTTGGACTTATGGTGAAATTAAAAAACCTGAAACAATAAACTACAGAACGTTTAGACCAGAAAAAGACGGTTTATTTTGTGCAAGAATTTTTGGACCAATAAAAGATTATGAGTGTTTATGTGGTAAGTATAAACGAATGAAATTTAGAGGAATTATATGTGAGAAATGTGGTGTTGAAGTAACAAAATCTAATGTGAGAAGAGAAAGAATGGGTCACATTAATCTCGCTACACCTGTAGCACATATTTGGTTCTTGAAGTCTCTTCCAAGCAGAATTGCTTTAGCAGTAGATATGAAATTAAAAGAAATAGAGAGAGTTCTTTATTTTGAAAACTTTATAGTAATAGAACCTGGTTTAACTGGTTTACAAAAAAATCAACTTTTAAATGAGGAAGAATTAGCAAAATATCAGGATGAGTTTGGTGAAGAAAGTTTTACAGCGGGTATAGGAGCAGAAGCTGTTCTTGAGATGTTGAAAAATTTAGATTTAGAATTAGAAAGAAAAAATCTTGTTAGCTTTATTAAAGAGACCAAATCAAAAGTTAATGAAGAAAGAGCAATTAAAAGATTAAAATTGATAGAGTCATTTATTGAAACAGGTCAAAAACCTGAGTGGATGATTATGACTGTTGTACCAGTTATACCACCAGAATTAAGACCATTAGTTCCTCTAGATGGTGGAAGATTTGCCACTTCAGATCTTAACGATTTATACAGAAGAGTAATTAACAGAAATAACAGATTAAAAAGATTAATGGATCTTAAAGCTCCAGATATCATTGTTAGAAATGAAAAAAGAATGCTTCAAGAGTCGGTAGATGCTCTATTTGATAACGGTCGAAGAGGTAGAGTAATTACAGGAACAGGTAAGAGACCACTTAAATCTCTTGCAGAAATGCTTAAAGGTAAACAAGGTAGATTTAGACAGAACCTTTTAGGTAAAAGAGTTGATTATTCAGGAAGATCGGTAATTGTTGTTGGTCCAGATTTGAAACTGCATGAGTGTGGTTTACCAAAAAAAATGGCTTTAGAATTATTTAAACCGTTTTTATATGCAAGATTAAATAAATTAGGCTTAGCTTCAACAATTAAACAAGCAAAAAAACTAGTTGAAAAAGAAACTAATGCAGTTTGGGATGCTTTAGAGCTTATTGTAAGAGAACATCCTGTTCTTTTAAATAGAGCTCCAACACTTCATAGACTAGGAGTCCAGGCATTTGAACCAAAATTAATTGAAGGAGATG